>JAEMRY010000162.1 GCA_016463105.1 Ilumatobacteraceae bacterium
CTGAGTTGCTCGAGGCCATCGATGTATGCATCCATTACTTGTTGATAACGGTCAAGGCTGAAAATCAGCGTGACGTTGACGTTGCGACCTTCGCTGATCATCGTGCGAATAACGGGAATGCCTTCCTGCGTTGCAGGTATTTTGATCATGACATTGTCTCGTGCAACTCGTTCGTCGAGCAACCTGGCCGCAGTCTCTGTTGCGGCCGTGTCATGTGCCAAATTGGGGTCGACTTCAACGCTGACGAAACCGTCTGACCGATTGGAGGATTGATACAGCGGTTGAAAGATGTCGAGCGCATCTTGAATGTCTTTGATGACGAGTTGCCAGTAACTATCGATGGGCGACATACGTTGATCGCTAAGTTGCCTAAATTGTTCGTCGTAGTCAGAAGAACCTTGAATCGCCTTCTGAAAAATGGTCGGGTTTGATGTCAAACCTCGAATACCCGAATCGAGGATGCTGTGCAGTTGTCCCGACGTGATGAACTCTCTCTTCAAATTGTCGAGCCACGGGCTTTGACCGCATTCATCGAACAATCGCACGAGGCGCGATGAAGTCATCAGTCTTGTTTACCAGATTTAATCAACGCGAGAGCACGATCAACGACATGTTGAACATTCAAACCGAGATTGCGCATCACCACATTGCCTGGGGCGCTGGCGCCGAAGCGATCTATGCCAATTGATTGATCTGCATAACTCGACCAACCAAACGTGCTTCCAGCCTCCACCGAAAGTACAGGCACCCCTCGAGGAAACACTGTTGATTTGAATTCGCGGGACATTGTTTCGAAGCGATCCCACGACGGCATGCTGACGACCTGCACGTGGTGGCCAGATTGCTCAAGTTGCGATGCTGCCTCGACGCACAATGCAACTTCGCTGCCGGTGCCCACAAGCACGACGTTGGGCGTGCCAACGCTCGTGCGCACAACCCCTGCACCAGTAGAGACGGCTGATCCATCTGTTGAAATCGGAAGTGATTGACGGCTCAAAATGAGTGCTGTTGGACCATCGAAATCACAAGCATCACGCCACGCTTGCGCTGTTTCAGAAGCGTCGGCAGGTCGAACCACGTGTAAACCAGGAATAATTCGGAGTGAAGCAAGATGCTCGACCGGTTGGTGGGTTGGACCATCTTCGCCAACTCCAACTGAGTCGTGCGAAAAAACGAAGATGACTTTTGCCTGAGATAGTGCAGCCAATCGAATCGCAGGTCGCATGTAATCGGCGAAGACAAAAAATGTGCCGCCAACCGGCAGGATTCCGCCGTGAAGTGCCATACCAACCATTGCCGCTGCCATTGCATGTTCACGAATGCCAAAATAAATTTGCTGTCCCTGGGGATTGGACGCAGATTGCGCACTCATCGTGCCGATCTTGACACCTGTGTTACCAGTGAGATCTGCGGAACCAAGTATCAGACCTGGAAGATCACTCAAGCTGGCACTTATTGCAATTGGCATTGCTTGACGAGTTGCGAGTGAAGAGTCTGGTGCAAA
>JAEMRY010000163.1 GCA_016463105.1 Ilumatobacteraceae bacterium
TGAGTTCACTTCGGGCTTGCCATGGGCACACATCGACATCGCCGGCCCAATGTGGGCTGACGGCGATTCTGGTTGGTTACAACGCGGCGCCACTGCCTACGGCACACGACTTCTAGTTAATTTGGCTGAAAACTTTAAACGCCGCTAAAGTTTTACTAACGAATAGATTGCAGGGGGCATTTATGTTACGTAAAGTTGCTGTTGTCTTATCAATCACATTGGGCTTTGGGATACTCAGTTCGATCAATGTTGCGAGTGCGGTTGTAGTTGATCCGTCTACTAAGTCATGTCTTGATAAAACAGTCGGGGCAAAAGCAGCGAACAAAATTGTTTCGGCCAAAAAACTAACGAAGGCCCAGACTGCCCAAGTCGCTAAGTGCAAGCGATCATCAAGTTCTACCGGTTCTACCGGTTCAACTGGTTCAACAAGCAGCACGACCGCGGGCATGGTGGCTCTAAATTATGGTTTGATTTCGTACAAACTTTCGCAACTTGAAGGGCTTGGCAATATTGCCGACCCAGCGCTGTTGCAAGTCGGCTCAACTCTGCGAATGTTTTTTAAGAACGGCAACGAACCACAGATACCGCTCGCGGGTTTTGACAACAAGATTCACTCGTTCGTCTCAAGCGATAACGGAGTGACTTGGTCTCTTGAGTCTGGCGTGCGAGTTGATGTCAGCTCGCCGATAAGTGTGCGAGCAGCCGAATCTGGAGGATACGAAGCATGGGCGTGGTCTGGAAAAGGCACGGGTGGCGAAATTTTATCTCGATTCACATCTACAAACGGAAGTGACTTCACTAAAGGATCGGGAAGCTCGGTAATTGTCGGGGCATGCAAGAGCGCCGACGGAGTTGCAGCGACACTGTTAGGTGACAGTCAAGTCGTGAAAGTTGCATCTGGCTATTTGGCGTATGCCCAGGATATGCAGGCCACAGGTCGCGGACCATTCAAACGACATGCGTGTGGGCTGACATCAGCTGACGGTGTGAATTGGACCCTCGATATTGCACGAACACTCGCGCCGCAAAACGATATTCAAACCAACCCTGAGACGTATCGAAATTCGTCTGGCGTGATTGAACAAATTTTGCCGATTGATAAAATTGATATACAGACTGGATTGCGATCGGGAATGCAGATTCGCACTTCGACAAATGATGGTGCTTCGTGGACCGACTTGAGTGAACTAAGTTTCTTCGCCGCAGACCCTGACCGTCTCGACCTCGCAAACGGCGATTCGCTTTTGGCTTTTGGCAATTTTGATCATCGCCAAGGCGGGCTTCTCGGGGTGGCCAAGAAAATTTCAACAAATTACAAAGCGAGTCGCACCGAAACTGGAATGGAAAGCGTTTCTTGGGTGATCAGTGGTGCCGCACAGTCAGCGATCAAGATAAAAAATCTTTGTCAAGATAAAGATTTGACTTCTTCGGTCAAGTTTGCAACTAGCGGATCAAATATCACGGTGACTTACACTGCCGATGCTGGTGGCAGAGGCAATAGTTG
>JAEMRY010000081.1 GCA_016463105.1 Ilumatobacteraceae bacterium
GTCAGCCGACGAGGGCGGTGTTGTTGCGTGAGAGGGCACTGAGTGATGGGCATTTTAGAAGCAGAGCGTGCAACGCAAGAGTTTCGTTTGCATTTAAAGACAATGTTGCAATTGTTTTATGAATTAGTTGAATCGCCACAATAATTTCTTCGCCGTCTGCAATTTCTGGTTGGGCACAAAGTAAATCACTATAGGTACTTGCAAACTTTCCTAAACCACTGCGCAGTTCGTCGGTGCGAAGTTTGCGAAGTTCGCGCTTGTGACGGTCTGTAACATTTTTTCGGCCACTGCCACGCTCACCAGTCAACGCAACTCGCTCTTCGAGGTCGGTAAGTTCACGCTCGTGTCGCACGGCAAGAGCCTCAGCTGCTTGATCAAGATGACCCATCAGGTCAGCAACAATTTTAACGACTGCGGCGCCTGTGCCGTCAAGTCGCAATGCAATTGTTGCAAACGCTTCTTGTCGTCGTGCCAAATGATTGTCGGTCACGAGCAGTCGCGCCCGATCAAGATTGCCTTGGCTTGCCTTGGCTACTGCGAGGGCCGTATCTGGAAATACGCCATCGTTAATTAATCCAGTTGCTACATCTTGGTCGGTTAATCGTGAAAAACTTACGGTTACACAACGCGAATTAATTGTTGTCAGCGAAGGCACGATCTGGTCGGCAAGAAGAATGAAAATGATCTGCTTGGCAGGTTCTTCAATAGTTTTTAGAAGCCGAACAGCAGCAGCATCACGCATTAAGTGAACTTCGTGGATAATTATCACTTTTAGTTTGGCTTCAAGTGGAGTAGTTGAAGATTGGATGACGATGCTTTCTGCTTCATCTTTGTCGACAGCGGCACCAATACGAAATATTTCATTAACATCGGCGAACTCACCGCGCATTATTAAATCTGCTTCACGTGAAGTGTCGCTGTCGTTGCCATTTATTAACGTTGCCGCAAAGACCCGAGCGGCGCTTTCTTTGCCACATCCTTCTGGCCCAACAAAAAGAAAAGACTGCACACTTGTTGTCGCGAATTGACGCAAGCGTTCAACCGCTCGCTCTTGACCAATAATGTGTGTCCACAATGATCCCATTAGATTCCTAGACGCGCGAACAGTCCGTCAGAAATTGTTTTTTCTAACTCGTCTTTGCCGGGCATACCGTCGACGACAAGCCAGCGCTTTGGGTCACTTGCAGCCATTTCACGAAATCCGGCATCTATCCGTTCGAAAAAATTGCGATCTTCACGCTCGAATCTGTCGAGTTCGCGTTTTTTTAGACGCTCAAGCAATATCTCAATTGGTACATCTATATATATGACAAGATCAGGCCATAGACCACCGATCGCCCAATTGTTAAGACGCTTCAACTCAACAAGGTCTTGTTGTCGGCCGTATCCCTGGTAGGCAAGCGACGAATAAACGCTGCGATCAGAAACAACATGTCGCCCGGCAGCAAGTGTTGGAGAAATTAGTTCAGTAATGTGTTGCGCGCGATCAGCCGCCATCATTAACGCTTCTGTGCGTGGCGACAGATTTGTATTCGCCGGATCAATCAACACATTTCGCAGCATTGAACCAATCACAGTGCCACCAGGTTCGCGAGTCATGACAGCATCAAGCCGAGTTGCCAATCGCTTGACGTGCGTGCTTTTGCCGCAACCCTCAAGACCCTCGAATGCGATGTATTTGCCCAAACTCACAATGCAACCCTAGATGGCGGGTCTTCTATGCGGCTTCGTCGGTGTCTGTTGCAGGGCTGGTTTGCTTTTTAGGGCTCTTTTTAACAGCCGCTTTAGCTGGCTTTTTCGCTGATTTTTTTGCTGCAGACTTTGTAACTTTTTTGGCAACAGACTTTTTCGGTTTAGCGGCCTTCTTGGTCTTTTTTTTACTTTTGCCACCAGACGCTGTGTAATCACGACGAATTGCCAGCAATTCAAATGCGCGCTCTGGAGTGATGAATTCAAGACGATCACCCCGAGTGAGACTTGCGTTAGTTTCGCCGTCAGTTACATACGTGCCGAACTTTCCATCTTTGGCAACAACTGGTCGATTGCTAACTGGGTCTGCGCCGAATTCTTTTAGTGGTGGCTTTGCCGGACCGCGCCGACCGAACACTCTTGGCTCAGCAAGTTTTGCTAACGCTCCTTCAATTGTGATTGAGAAAATTTGATCTTCACTCTCAAGAGTGCGACTGTCTTTGCCTTTCGTAATGTATGGACCGTAACGACCGTTTTGCGAAGTGATGATCTCGCCATCAACAGGATCGGCACCAACGGTTCGTGGCAACGATAAAAGTTGCAAGGCCTCAACCATCGTCACGTTTTCAATCGCCATTGATTTGAAAAGCGAAACCATTTTTGGCTTTTCTAAATCTGGCGGTGGAGTTTCAATCGTGCCCCACTGCACATAGGGGCCATAGCGACCAGTCTTCAAAAATACTTCGAGCCCATCTAGTTCGCCGATCGGATCGATATATTTTGGCGCGGCCAACAATGCGACCGCGATTTCAACATTTAATTCGTCTGGTGTCATTGTCTCTGGAACGGATGCCGTATTTTCACCACAACGTACGTAAGGGCCGAATTTTCCGGGGCGCAAGATTATTTCTTCGCCTGTTGTCGGGTGCACCCCAACAGGAAACGAATTTAGAGTCGCCGCATCAATATTGGCGATGTTGTGTTCAACTAGCGGTTTTAATCCAGGCAACTCTTTGCCGTTGCCATAATAAAATTCTCCAAGCCAAACTTCTTTAACGCGCAGACCTTGAGAGATCTCGTCAAGTTCTTCTTCAACGGTGGCAGTAAATGCGTAGTCAACTAATTCTGTGAAGTGGTTCTTCATTAGTTTGACCACAGCAAATGCTGTCCACGATGGAACGATTGCTTGACCCTTCTTCCAGACGTATCCGCGGTTAAGAATCGTGCCAAGAATCGCCGCATAAGTACTTGGTCGACCAATGCCAAGTTCTTCAAGTTTTTTCACGAGCGTAGGTTCGGTGTATCGAGCAGGTGGTGAAGTCATGTGGCCACTTGCTACGAACTTTTCAATTTGAATATTGTCACCGACTTTCATTGCTGGCAACAATGCTTCTTTTTCTTCTGAGTCAGTTTCGTCTTCTACTTCTTGGTAGGCCTGACGGTAGCCAGCAAAATTAATTGTGGTTCCGCTAGTTGAAAATTCGCAGTCTGCTTGTGGCGCACATAATGCCGTCGCGCCAAGTTTGACCGTGACAGTTGTGCCAGTGGCGTCTGCCATCTGTGAAGCAAGAGTACGTTGCCAAATGATTTTGTAGAGTGCCAGTTCGCGGGCGTTTACTTCACCAGAAATGACATCTGGGCTACGTAGCGGCAGTGTTGGGCGAATCGCCTCGTGGGCTTCTTGTGCATTTTTGACCTTTGATTTGTAGACCCGTGGCTCAGCAGATAGAAAATCTTGGCCAAAAGCGGTCGTGATTTCAGTGCGAACAGCAGTCAGTGCGTCATCAGCGAGAATCACGTTGTCGGTTCTCATATAGGTGATGAAACCACCTTCGTAAAGTCCTTGTGCCAGACGCATAACTTCGCTGGCGGTAATTCGCAATTTATTGCCACCCTCTTGTTGCAGGGTGCTAGTCATAAATGGCGCACGTGGTGATTTGCGATAAGGACGATCTTCGACACTTCTAACTTTCAGATCAATGGCGGCCAAACCATTAACTAAATCAGCAGCACGTGATTCAGTAATAACGACTACACCTTCTTTAACGATGCCGAGCGAATCAAAATCTTTGCCCATCGCAATTCTGCTGCCATCTACTGATTGCAAACTTGCAGTAAATATAGGAGTAGTTGCGCTGGTGGCTTCGAGATCCCAATAACCGGCAGCGATGTGGGCCATTCGTTCTTGTTCTCGTTCAACCACTAAACGAATTGATGGGCTTTGCACACGACCGGCCGATAAGCCGCGATTTACTTTGCGCCACAGAATCGGCGAAACTTCGTATCCGTAAAGGCGGTCTAAAATTCTTCGCGCTTCAGCGGCGTCAACAAGTTTGTAATCAATATCACGAGTATGTTCGAGTGCTTCGTTAATCGCAGATTTAGTAATTTCGTGAAACACCATTCGCTTGACGGGAATCTTTGGTTTGAGATACTCCATTAGGTGAGCAGCAATTGCCTCACCCTCACGGTCTTCGTCGGTTGCTAGATAGAGCTCGTCGGCATTTTTAAGTAGCGCTTTTAGTTCTTTAATTACTTGCGCTCCACGCTCTGTTAATTCGTAATTTGGCTTGAAAGAATTCTCGACATCCACCGATAAACCCTTGCTTGGAAGATCGGCAATGTGTCCAACTGATGCACGCACATCAAAACCGTCGCCAAGAAATTTGGAGATCGTTTTCGCTTTTGCAGGCGATTCGACTATGACGAGAGCGTTAGGCATGTAGTTTCATCGTTAGGTGGTCAAGTATGGGCTTGTCAAGGTTATCCGTTTTAATCCAAATGCACTATGGGTTGCGTCGGTAGCGTAAATGATGACATGCGACACAATCTGCACGAACTCGGATGGAATACAAAACTCGAAGAAGCGGCAGAAAAAATTGATTCAACTTTTATAATTGGTCGCGTCAGTCGACTTGATCGAGGGTGGAGCACGATCAAAATGAGTGCATCACCACAACAAAGTGGCACGATTCGCGTGAGAAATATTGGTGCCGATGTCGCAGTTGGCGACTGGGTTGCAGTCACTCAAGATCTTGAACGTGTCGAACAAGTTTTGCCGAGATATTCTGCGCTAATTCGTCGTGCTTCATCAGATGCGATTCGTGCCGAGCAACATGCTGTCGCTGCAAATATTGACACAGTATTTATTGTTCATGCCGCAACGAACGAATCAAATCAGCGACGAGTTGAGCGCGAACTTGTTTTGGCATTTGATAGTGGTGCAACTCCAGTTTTAGTGTTAACAAAAAATGATCTGTCAGATGCGCCTGAGCACATTGCTGCGTTACGTGATGTTGCCAGAGTGTGTGGCATTGCGTGTCATGTTGTTAGTGGTTTGACTGGTGACGGTTTAGACGAATTGGCAAAATATGGAGAAGGCCACAAGTCAGTGGCGGTACTCGGTGCCAGTGGCGTGGGCAAGTCAACTCTTGTCAATCGACTCGTCGGAACGACAAATCAACAAGTCGGTGAAGTTCGCGAGGGTGACCAACGTGGAAGACACACGACCGTGGCTGCCGATCTAGTGGCTTTGCCCAACGGCGGCTGGTTAATTGATACGCCTGGTTTGAGGGCGCTTAATTTATGGACAAGCGGTCGTGGCATTGAACGAGCTTTCGCCGATATTTTTTCGCTTGCCGAACTGTGCAAATTTCGGGATTGCAAACATCAAGACGAGCCGGGCTGTGCGGTTCATGCCTCGATTGCCCGTGGCGAACTTTCTTTAGAGCGACTTGAAAGTATGGGACGATTAGTAGCCGAAGAATTAGCGCTAGAAGATGAGCAAAAAGTTCGGGTCAGACTCTCAAACCGCAAAGGCATGCGCAAACTCAACTAGTTACTTGTGATTCG
>JAEMRY010000082.1 GCA_016463105.1 Ilumatobacteraceae bacterium
CCCATCGCATCGGCAACATCTTCAACTGCACGCCGCAAAGTGAAAGCCCCGCGTTCATCTAACAAACGAATCGCACGTTGTTTGCTTGTACGAGACAGGTCTGAAAGTTTTGCGCCGAGTTCGCGTTCAACGGCATCAATCATCCGATCTAATGCACCATGTAGTGCTGGCAGACGCACTGCTGCAATTACGACACCGTCAACTTCAAGTGGCACATCACCATTCTTGATGTGATCTGCATCAATCAGCGTTCCGCCGATTGCCGAGATCAATGGCTCAATTGATTGAAGTATCGGATGTTTTGTTGCTTTCATGATTCAAAGCGGGACACAGAAATATTGACAAAAGTTGCGCCATTGCTGTAAGCAACTTTCAAAAGATCAGCAACAATCATCGGCAATGTTTCTTCTTCGGCGGTGAACAAAGAACCAAATGGTCCAAAATCAACTGCAATGCCATGAGCCTCGACGGCGGCAACTGCTGCAGTGACGTGTGCGCCAGGGTCTCCCTCGACGAATGGCTCAATTGTAAATTCGACAGTCAACATATGCCGTTCAATATACACAAGCAATTTCTACCAACAATTAGAGCCTGTTGAACCGCCCTAGGTACGATTAGCCATGGCAAAATCGACGTCTAACACACCAGTTTCGGCAGCGCAAGAACGACACGGGGCAGCAGCGGGTCTCAAAGACCAAGTCGGCGGATTAATGGATTCGACGATCGCACTGCGTCGCAATCTGCACAAGTGGCCAGAGATTGGCAATTCATTGCCGAAAACCCGCGAGCAAGTGTTGAGTGCACTTGAAGGTTTGCCACTTGATATCACCCTGCACGAAACAACAAGTGGTATCGCAGCGATGTTGACAGGTGGAAAGCCAGGTCCAACTGTGATGTTGCGCGGCGACATGGACGCACTGCCGATGCCAGAAGATACTGATCTTGATTTCGCATCAAAGACAGAAAATTGTATGCATGCTTGCGGTCATGACACGCACACTTCGATGTTGGTCAGCACTGCAAAATTGCTCAGTGATCGACGCAGCGAAATACCTGGTCGAGTGTTATTTATGTTTCAACCTGGCGAAGAGGGCTACCATGGCGCAAAATTTATGCTTGATGAAGGTCTGTTGAATGTTTCAAAATTAAAAGACGGTAGCGACTCACCAATTAAGGCTGCTTATGCGCTGCATATAACGTCGTCGATGCCGGCTGGCACGGTTGGCACACGAAGTGGCCCCGTAATGGCGTCTAGTGACACCCTTTCAATAACGATCACGGGTAAAGGTGGCCACGCATCCGAACCATTTAGAACACTTGATCCGATTCCGGTGGCGTGTGAAATTGTGCAAGCACTACAAATGATGATCACGCGTCGCATTGAAACTTTTGATCCTGCAGTTGTGACGATTACAAAGTTGATTGCTGGCACGACAACTAACGTGATTCCTGAGACGGCAAAAATTGAAGGAACGATTCGTGCAGTCAGTGAAAAAACTCGCAATAAAGTTCACGACTCAATTCGTCGAGTTGCCGAAGGTATCGCCGCGACATACGAGATGCAGGCATCTGTCGAAATTAAACTCGGCTACCCAGTTACTGTTAACGACGCACCAAGCGTTGACTTTGCATTAGATGTTGCTGAATCGCTTTTGGGCGAAGGTAAAGCCGTGCATATGCCTTCACCAATAATGGGCGCCGAAGACTTCAGTTATGTTCTCAATCAAATTCCTGGTGCAATGGTGTTTCTGGGTGGCACACCCGAGGGCTTGAACCCTGCGACTGCTCCACCAAACCATTCGAACCGTGTGATGTTTGATGAAGCATCAATGGCTCACGGTGTTGCGCTTTACTCATCTCTGGCTTTACGCACACTCGGCGTAACGCTGAACTAATTACGATGCGCCCACTAGATGGGGTCCGCGTACTTGACTTCACTCGAGTGTTGTCTGGGCCACATGCGACCAGAATGCTTTGCGATCTTGGCGCCGACGTCATAAAAGTCGAACAACCAAGTGGAGACTTAACGAGGTTTTCAAGTCCACGAGTAAATTCAAATGCAACTTATTTCATTCAACAAAATGTCGGCAAACGCAACATTTCATTGGATCTCAGCAACCCTGAAGCAGTCGCACTAGTTATAAAACTCGTCGAAAAATGCGATGTGATAATCGAAAACTTTCGCCCAGGGGTGATGAAGCGAATGGGGCTAGACCAAACAACACTTCGCGCCGTGAATCCAAAAATTATTTATGCATCAATAACCGGCTATGGCAACACTGGCCCGTGGACAGATCGTCGAGCGTATGCGCCAGTTGTAAACGCCGAAATGGGATTAACCAAACACCAAGGTGACGCGCGCGGTGGCGAATATGCCAATGACCCATTTAGTCACGGTGATGTTTACACGGCTGTTGAATGTGCGGCGGCAATTTTGGCGGCGCTCTATCAACGCGAGCAGACAGGTGTTGGGCAATATATAGATCTGTCAATGGCACAAACACTGTTGTATGTCAACGAACATGTGCACGATGCGCTTTGGGATCAACCTGTTTCGCCAGATGCAATTCGTTCGTTTCGCCCGCAAGATTATCCGGTGCTGACAACCAAAGATGGAGTGACCGCTGTAGTCAGTGGCCACCCTGCAGAGCGTGGAACCTTTGACTACTTCGTTGCTGCAATGCAAGCACCAGAATTGCTTGAAGATTCGAGATTTAAAACTGTTGAAACACGACTGGCGAATTTTAAACAGTTGATGGAAATAATAAAACTTTGGGCATCAACTGTGCCGACAGTTGACGAACTTGAAAATCGACTGGCGAAACATAAATTAGCAATGGGACGACTTCGCAGCGTTAGCGAAGTTGCGCAAACCGACTGGGCAAAAGAACGAAATGCGTTTGTAGAAATCAGCGACCGAGGAACGGGCAAAGTAAAACTGCCAAACTCGCCATGGATTTTTTCTGGCTCGGATACTTCAACTCGCGGTGTGGCTAAATATCGTGGCGAAGACAACGCTGAAGTTTTTAGCGAACTACTTGGCTTATCAGAAACACAAATTGAAGATTTATATCAGCGCGATATTTTGTCGCAACGCGGACCAAGTAAGTAAAACTCGCTTAACGACCCGAATGACCGAATCCGCCACCACGATCGTGGCCTTCAAGTTCTTCGACTACCTTCCATGCAGTTGTCACAAGTTCTTGAATTATTAACTGCGCAATTCGATCACCACGCGTAATTTGGTAATCGGTATTTGGATCAGTATTGATCATGATCACCTGAAGTTCGCCACGATAACCACTGTCGATGATTCCAGGTGTGTTGACAAGTGTGACACCGTGTTTTAATGCGAGTCCACTGCGCGGAACTACTTGTCCAAAAAACCCAACAGGAATCGCCACTGCAACCCCAGTTGGTACGAGTAATCGCCCACCACGAGCAGGCAACACTGCGTCTACGCGTGCATAAAGATCAATGCCAGCGTCTCCAGCGTGGGCCGGTGCGGGCAACGGTAGAGCTAAGTCGAGACGCTGGACAGGAACGATAATTCGGCTGTGATGTTCGTTGTTCAACTCTTTATTTTCCACACCTAAGACGATAGAGCCCAGCGGTGCCTGCCTAAAAGTGCTGTGTGACGCAGAAACTAATAGATTGCTTGGCGTGCTTGTGTGGATGGATCTCGAGATGACCGGCCTCGACCCGGCCACCGAAGTGATCGTCGAAATCGCCACTTTGATCACGGATGACGAACTAAATATCATCGCTGAAGGACCAGATCTAGTTATCAGTCAACCCGAGGCATTGCTCGCCGCGATGGACCCGTTTGTCGTTGAGATGCACACGACTTCTGGTTTGCTAACTGCAATTCGTGCATCAACTGTGACTCTTGAGCAAGCAGGTCTACAAACACTCGAATTTATTAAACAACATATTCCTGAGCCACGGACAATTCCGCTGTGCGGCAATTCAATTGGCACGGATCGTAGATTTCTAGCAAAATATTTTCCGGATATCGAAAATCATTTGCATTATCGAAGTGTTGATGTTTCGACAATTAAAGAACTCGTCAAGCGTTGGTACCCAGGACTCGAAATTGCGCGACCAACGAAATCTGGAGCGCATCGGGCACTAGACGATGTGCGTGAAAGTATTCGTGAATTAAAGTTTTATCGCGAAAACGTTTTTAAAGAAAATACACCTACCCCAAAATAAGTTGGGTTACTGCTGCGACTTCGTCATCTTCAAGAACATGTCGCAAAATAACTCGACCGTCTAAGTTTTGCGTGACGATTCGCACTTTGTCACCTGGGTCAACTGCGCCGTGATGTTCGATCGTTGCATGCAAAGGTGCGCGTTTACCAGAGTTTGCGCCGAGATATTCTTCGAGGACTTCCCAATAAGCGGCATTATTTAGATGACCAACTGCATCCATGTCACTAAACCGAATCGGCCAATCTTTGACGGTTGCATCGTCGGCATTTAAATTTGGAAGATTTTTGCCAATTTCTAGGCGCGATGAAATTTTTCTGCCATTAGTGGCCGAAGAAAGAAGTTCGACAAGATCTTTTGCTAATGCAACAGGCTTCATAGTTTTAAAATCAACTCGCACCCACAGTGCTGCTGCTTCAATAGCGACAACGCCACCACATCTGATTTGCGTGCGACGCTCTGCCCAGTGTGACCCGAGCGCCCCACACCAAGTGGTTAAAGCGATCTCATCTAAATATTTAGGAAATGCAGTCACCCACATTTCGGTGCGCCGCACAACCCATGAATGGGGTTCGCTGTAGTTGCCATCTAGAGAATCATCTGTTGCAATGTCTTGTAAATATCGTGCTGTGGCATCAAGTCTCAGCCGACCCTTGGGTGTGACGTCCCCAAGACGCACTTTGCGACTGGTTGAAAACATTCGTCCTGATTGCGGCACGGGGCTCGGCAGGCCAGTTGACCGCCCTGTGTCTGACATGCTGAAACCCTATCCAGTATTGGGTCTGATGGGGATACAACAGATCGAAATTTAAATCGCTTGGAATTGGCGGTCAAACATGGTTGCCTTGATAGTTCATGTTCTCATCAGTTTTTAATCCATTGGCAACAGCCAACGTGCGCGCGATTAATACGCGTTCGTTTAATGTGCGCACGATTAAATTCGTGCGTACAGCCAGCAAATCTCGCTGGTTTAGCACGGCGAAAAGTTTCGTTGATTATTCAACCAAACAGCCAACCCGACACCTCGGGATGCATCTGACGTAAAAGATTTCACGTCGGAGAAATCCACGAGACCGTCGGGTGAAAACCCGGCGGTC
>JAEMRY010000083.1 GCA_016463105.1 Ilumatobacteraceae bacterium
GAACAAAACCATGACTGCTCCTATATATACGAGTACCTGAGTGACGGCGACGAATTCGGCTGCCAGCAAGATGTACTGGGCGGCGGCACCCGCAAGAACGACAACTAGCCATAATGCGGCGTGAACAACATTGTTGGTAGTCACGACACGAAGTGCAGCAACAATCATCACAATTGCAATTATCCAAAAGCCAATATTCTGCGCAATCACAATTTTTTAACTATGCCTTTCACTTCTTCTTTTTGTCTGCGCCAGATTCAAGTTCTGGTGCTTCTGGAACTGTTTCCATCCACTCACTCAATTTCGTCTTGTCGTGCAACAGGTCAGAAATATTTGGTTCAGAATATTCGTACTCTGGGCTCCAGAACAGTGCATCAAATGGACAAACCTCTACGCAAATACCGCAATACATGCATAACGCGTAATCGATATCAAAGCGATCCAATAAATTGACTTGACGAGGTTTGCCACCTTCACGACGCGGCGGTGCAAGTTCTTTGTGCGCCTCAATGTAGATGCACCAATCTGGGCACGAGCGTGAACACAACATGCATGATGTGCAATTGTCTTGATGTAAAGCAATAACTCCACGCGAACGAATCGGTGGAGTTTCTTTTTCGTGTGGATACTGCACCGTGTTAGAGCCCTTGGTCGCAGTCGTAAACAACGTGCCGAGAGTTACGCCGAGTCCTTTAATTAGTCCTGGAACTTTTGCCATTAGAACACCACCTTAAGAATTGAAGTAACCATAATGTTGGCTAGCGCAACTGGGATCAAACCTTTCCAGGCAAATCGTTGCAGTTGATCTTCGCGAAGTCGTGGATAACTAAATCGAATCCACATGATGATGAACACGAGCAACATCATTTTTGTAAACATGATTAACGGCCCAACAAAATTCATCCAGTTAGCAATGTCATCTATTGAAGTCCAACCGAACCAAGTAAATGGCACTCCCCAACCACCGAGGAATAAGACCGAAGCGATCATTGCAAATACGCCTGCTGTAGCAAATTCGCCGATGAAAAATATCAAAAAGCGGAAGCCCGAATATTCGGTCATGTAACCAGAAACAAGTTCGCTTTCGGCGATCGGCATGTCAAACGGTGCTTGTGTAAGTTCTGCTTGAATCGCAATCATGAAAATGATAAATCCAACAAACTGACTTATGACATATGGATGTCCAACAACATCAATGCCGAACATCGAGCCGGAGTTCTGGGCAACAACAATTTTCTGTAAGTTCATCGTGCCAGCCTGAATGACCACACCCATAACCGCAAGCACCATCGGCAACTCATAAGCAATCAATTGACCTGCCGCACGCAATCCACCGAGGAGTGAATATTTATTTGCACTTGACCAACCAGCAATCAAAATTCCGAGCACTGATACTGACGAAACTGCAAGTGCGTAAAACACTCCCGTTTCAAAATCGGTGAAAAAAGCATCAGGACCAAATGGCACGACCACCACAAGCAAAAACGTACTGACGAGCACAATGATCGGCGCCATTTTAAAGATTCGAGCGTCAGCACGGTCTGGCACGATGTCTTCTTTTTGTAGCCACTTACCGACTTCGGCAAAAAGTTGCATCGAACCATACGGGCCAGCCTCCATTGGGCCAAGCCGACTCTGCATAAACGACATCATCTTGAACAAGAAAATGTAAACGATGGTTCCTGCAGGAAGCAGAACCGCGACAAGTCCGCCGAGTACACGTAACAACGATTGGCCCCAATATGGAACCTCTGCGAGCAACCCAATCATCGGTCAATGTCTCCGAGAATGAAATAAAGTGAAGCCAAAATCGTCACAATGTCAGGAACGTAGACGCCACGCAGCAACCATGGAGTTATTGAAATATTATTGAAACTTGCCGAACGAATTTTTACTCTGAATGGTCCGAGGTCGCCACGAGAAACTACGTAGTAGCCCATTTCGCCAAGTGGGTTCTCGGTTGACACCCATGCTTCGCCCTCAGGGACTTTAATAATTTTCGGTACTTTTGCCATTACTGGCCCTGACGGAATCGATCCGAGAAGCTGATCTACGATTTTTGTGGATTCACGAGTTTCTTGCAGACGAATCCAGCAACGCGCAAAACTGTCGCCGTCGGGATGTGTCCAAACTTTCCAATCAGCTTTGTTCCACATCATTGGCAATGTCTGATCGCGTCGTAAATCCCAATCAACACCGCTGGCTCGCAGGTTTGCGCCAGATAATCCATATTGCAAAGCAACATCACGCGGAATAACACCAATACCGCGAGTTCGTGATTGAAAGATTTCGTTGCCGAATAGCAAGTCTTCGATCTGGTCACAGAAATTGCGCAACTTTTTCATTACGGCGCGAGTTTCATCGATCCATCCAGCAGGCAAATCATCTTTCAATCCACCGATGCGGTCAAAGTTTGGATGGAACCGACCACCTGTGGCTGATTCAATCAAGTTCAAAACATATTCACGATCGCGGAATGCGAGAAATACCGGCGTGATTGCTCCAAGTTGCACACCAAGGTCACCAAGAAATAATGAAACGTTGGCGATGCGCGAAAGTTCGAACAAAATCGTGCGAATATATTGCGCACGCGTTGGTGCTTCAACGCCCATAAGTTTTTCTGCTGCCAAAATGAATGGAACTTCGTTGGCGAAACTTCCGAGCCAATCAATTCGATTGACGAGTGTCGTTACTTGTGGAAACGTTCGAACTTCGGTTAGTTTTTCGTAACCACGGTGCATATAACCGCAAGCCGGTTCAGCCCACACAACTTGTTCACCATCGAGGCGAGCGATGATTCGCAAAGTTCCGTGTGTCGCTGGGTGTTGCGGCCCAATGTTGAGAGTCATTCCTTCGGTTTCAAGTTCAAGATTTAACCGAGCATCGGCCGCCTGCGAAGCAATGTACGAAAGTTGCTGACGGTCACCAAGCATTGTCATCAGGCATCACCACCTTTTGAATCTTGCGCGGCTAGTTCTGGCTCGTCGCCACCAGGCAATGGCTCAACGTCGACTATTCCTGGCCATGGTTTAACCATGCGTGCCAACAACGGGAAGTCTTTACGCAAGGGATGACCTTCGAAGTCAACCGGCAAGTACATATTTCGCAAATCATTATGACCAACAAAATCAATACCAAACATTTCATGTGTTTCGCGCTCGTGCCAATTTGCACCAGCAAAAATTGTGATCAGAGATTCAACAGATGGCGAAGAATCTGCAACGTCAACTTTTACTGTTAATCCAAAATGGGTAGTTGAATTAACGATCCGAATAAAAACTTGCATCCGCGTATCGCCACCGGCGTACCCCGAACGAATAGTCATGTCGCGCTCTGGTGCAGGCTCAGTTGGATCATCTTCACCTCGACCATACGGAGATGGCATCCAGTCAATCGCTGACAAGAAACCAAAATAATCAAACGAATGAACATCACGAAGTTTTTGGACACTTGTTCGCCACGAATCTGTTCGAACACGAATCCATAAATCGTCACCAGGCTTAATGTGCGAATCAATTAATGCGTCACCGAGCGAACCCTTGATCGCTTCGAGCATCTGCTCACGCACTACGTCGACAGCCGGCGTGGTTGTTTCACTATTAGACGACAACTGTTTCACCCTTAGTCTCGGCTATTTGCGCAGCATCCATTGACTTGGTTCCTTCGCCGCGCCATCTCGCGCCCATATCTTCGTTTTTAATTCGTTGTTGCAACAACACGATGCCTTCAAGAAGTGCCTCGGGTCGAGGCGGACACCCTGGTACATAAACATCAACAGGAATAATCTGATCAACACCTTTTGTCACCGAGTAACTATCCCAATATGGGCCGCCACAATTTGCACAACTGCCCATGCTGATTACATATTTTGGTTCAGGCATCTGCTCGTAGAGGCGACGAATTACTGGCGCCATTTTGTCAGTGACCGTTCCTGAAATCACAACAAGATCTGCTTGGCGCGGACTTGCCGGCAATGGAATTACTCCAAGGCGCATCACGTCGTAACGCGGTGAACCAAACGCTGCACCCATTTCAATTGCGCAACAAGCAAGGCCCCACTGATAAACCCACAACGAATACGAGCGCCCGAGATTGAACAGCGTCGTCAGTGGTCTTGGCAATCTGCCGCGATCTACTAAACCCATCGCAGCACACCTTTGCGCCAAGCGTAAATTAAACCCAACAGCAATACAAACACGAAAGCACCCATTTCAATTAAGCCGAACACTCCATAGCGCTCGAGTTGAGTTGCCCACGGAAAAATAAAAACAGCTTCAACATCGAACACGACGAACAGTAATGCGAAAATGTAATAACGAACTTGACTCTGCGACCAACCATGCCCAACAGGATCGACGCCGCTTTCATAAGTCAACATTTTTTCTCTGTTCGGTCGATTTGGCCGCAGCAACGATGAGATCCACAAAAGCAAACCAGCGATCCCAACCGCTGCCCCGCCGAACCAAACGACCGTTAAATATGACCGAAGGAAGGTTGACATGCCCCTGTAAAACTAGTCTGCAAAAGCGTTCTAGCTTTAACCCCCGATCACTTTGATCGCTTGTGAAACATCGGCAGTACTGCGAATTAACTAGCTGAGGTTTCAATAAACCAGTCAACTAAGCGAGCCGCCGCAGGGGCACTTTTCTGAACCTCAATAAGAGTTTCGGCGATTAAATCGTCAGCAGTTATGCCTACTTTGGCTAGTTCGGCTTCACCTGACTCACTTGCCCAACGCCGAACTATCGCCTCGGTAACTTCAGGATGAAACTGCGTTGCGAACGAACGACCGATGCGGATTGCCTGAGGCCCAGCAGGGCTTGTGGCAAGAATCTCCATCTGACTAGTTGGAGTAAACGTGTCGTAATGCCATTGCAGCCATTTGCCACCGATGACTTGGTTCGGGGCTTGAGCATCTACTTGGTGCCAGCCAACTTCGTGTTGGGTCGCGCGTTGAGCGGTGCCACCGAAAGCTTTAGCCATAATTTGTGCCCCGTAGCAAATTCCAAACAATGGGATGCCACGACGATGCGTTTCAAGAATCAGCTCACATTCGGCAAGTACATTTTTTTCAATATCTGACCAATATGCCGACCACCAACTACCGAGCAAGACAACGAAGTCTGCGCCATCTAGCGATGGCCACTGATCTGGGTGTTCACGCTCGCAATGTTCAAAAATGCTTCCATGATCTTTGAACCGCTCACCGACAAAACCCTGCTCGGCAAATCGTTGTCCGATACAGCC
>JAEMRY010000019.1 GCA_016463105.1 Ilumatobacteraceae bacterium
TCTGAACTCATAATGACTCAAGAATTGTGCCGGCACGAATTTGAACACGACGACCAATGTGTGCACCAATCGGCAATTCGGACGCCGTAGTAATCAACACCTGCCCCACAGGAAAGTGGTTTAACAGGGCCTTGGCACGGTCTGGGTCAAGTTCTGAAAGAACATCGTCTAACACCAAAATCGGTATTTCGCCAACACTTTGACTAATAAATCGGTGCAATGCAAGGCGCAAAGCAAGCGCAAGTGTTCGTTGCTCGCCTTGTGATGCGTGCGTTCTTGCTGCAAGGCCATTTATTTCGAGTTCGATGTCATCGCGATGTGGACCAACTGTTGTAACTAACCGTCGAAGATCTTCGCTGCGAGATTGTTGTAGTGCAGTTTCTAAACCTGTCTCTAACCATGTCGGCGAATAATCAACGACAACGTTGCACGAACGTTGCGCAAGTTCTTCATAAGCATGCGTAATAAATGGTGTCAGTTGTGTGACAAGATTTTTTCTGGCTTCACCAAGTTGCGTGCCCATCGTGACAAGTTTTTCGTCCCATAGATCCAACATTGAACTCACAGCGTTGTTGACTCGCCCACCAGATTGTTTGAGCACTGCATTTCGTTGGCGCACGACACGATCAACGTCAAGTCGCAACGCATCGTATTTAACTGCAAACGCAACGAGTGAATCATCCATGAAATCGCGGCGTAAATGTGGCCCTCCTTTAACTAAATCAAGGTCATCGGGCGAGAACACTGTTGTTCGCACCATGCCCAATAAATCACGGGTTTTAGGAAGTTTTGTGCCATTTACCAAAACCTGATTGCGACCCTGGGTTGTCAGTTTTGCCTCAATTGAAATTTCGCGACCGTCGTCGTGTCGCACCTTGGCTCGCACAAATGCTGTGTGGGTTGATGTTCGAATCATTGCCTCGGTGGGCACACCACGAAAACTTTTCATTGTTGATAGATACGCAAGTGCTTCGGTGAGATTTGTTTTGCCTTGCCCGTTTGAGCCGATGATTGCGGTTACGCCGGTTTCAAAGTCAACTTTGGCATTCGTATAGTTACGAAAGTCGCTGAGTTCAATGTGTTGAAGAATCACGTCGGTTTGACGCTATGCAAGGTGTGTTGCGGTCTTTATTTTTGAACTAATTATGTTGTGAGTCGTTGTGGCATCACAAGATATAAATAATTCTTGTCGCCGACACCGCGCAACACCGCAGGTTTGACCGGGTCTGTTGATTCAATGGTTATTTCATCGCCTTTTATCGCATCAATGCCGTCCATTAAATATTGCGAGTTAAACCCGACAGTAATTTCGCTGCCGTCTAATTTGGCATCAAGTTCTTCAACTACTTGACCAAGATCTTGGGTGATAACAGAAAGTCGAATTGATGTCGACAACATTTCTAACCGCACCGGAGTTGTCTCGCGGGCAAGAATTCGCGAACGACGCACCGCCTCTAATAAAGGTTCTCTTGCTGTTGTTATTTTGTTTGGATAATGCGCAGAAATTAACTGCTTATATTTAGGAAACTCGACATTTAGTAAAGTTGTTGTCAGAGTTGACCCCCCGACTTCAAACGTTGCACGGTTTTCGCCAAGTGCCATAGTCATAGTTTCAGCCCCGCCGATTAAACGCTCAAGTTCACTTAGTGCCCGCCCCGGAACAACAATTTCGGCGCCATGACCAAGCATCGTTGCACCTGGCAACTCGCGAACCGCCAAACGATACGAGTCGGTAGCCACCAAACAAACAGATTCTGGTTCGGCGACCATCAGCACACCTGTTAAAGCCAACCGTTGCATGTCGTTTGATGAAGCGCGAACAACCTGACCGAGCGATTCGCCAAATACTTTTGCGCTCATTGTTACTGGTTGAGTGCCAGCGGTGACAATATTTGGAAAGTCTGACGCTGCGAATGCTGGCACGGTGAATTGTGATTTGCCGGCCGAAACAATTATCTCTTCGCCCTGCGCGTCAATAGTCACTTTTTCTTCTGGCATTGAGCGCACGATGTCGCTGATTAGTTTTGCGCTAACAACGGCAACCCCATCTTGGGATCCGCCAACAGCAAGACTAAAACGCACGCTTAGATCGTTGTCGGTGCATGTTAAAACAAGCACGTCACCTTTAACTGCAAGATGGACACCAGACAACGCAGGCATCGCGTTATTGCGGTTTGATGCGACTCGTGCTGCAGCACCAAGTGCCTCGGCGAGAAGTTCTCTTTCGACTCTAAATTTCATACTGTGACCTCGCTTTTTGATGTGTATTTTGTTTTGCAGAGTTGGCAATTGTTGGATGTGGAGATCCATATAAATAACTAATAACAGTAATAAGTGCTGTGGATTGTGGATTAACTATCTTTGGCTCAGCGTAGATGCGGTTTGTGCCTGTGTAAACAGTTGGGGTATTGATCACATCTTGCAGATTTGTAGTTTCACTGTTTGTGGATAACCAACTGTTATCCACGGGTAACTCGCAAGGTTTGCACATTGTTACGCACACGGCACTCATGAGGTTTTAAATTTCTTAATTAGCTGAGTGACTTGCTCATAAACTTCTTTTCGTTCTTTAATTACACGCTGAGTTTTATCAACCGCGTGAATTACAGTCGTGTGATCTCGACCACCAAACAATCGAGCGATTGCCGGGTAACTAAGTTCGGTAAGTTCACGAACTACATACATGGCAGTTTGGCGTGCCGTGACCAAGGGTCTTTGTCGGCTCTTGCCTTTTATCTCGTCAACACTAAAACCAACAAAATCTGCAATTTCTTTTAATAATTGTTCGTCGGTGCGGGGTTTGACGGTGTTCTTTGTGAGCAGGTCGGTGAGCAGTGTTTTGGCGAGATCTACATCTACGGTCGTTTTGTTGAGACTTGCGTAAGCCGTTGTGCGAATTAACGCGCCTTCTAGTTCACGAATGTTAGAAGTTACGTTGCTGGCGATGAATTCAAGAACATCACTCGAAATTTCAGTGCCGTCACGCTCAGCTTTGTTGCGCAAAATTGCTAAACGTGTTTCCATATCTGGCGGTTGCACATCAGTGATTAGTCCCCATCTGAAACGGCCGCGCAAACGATCTTCTAAAGTTGGAATCGCGTCTGGAACACGGTCAGAAGAAATAATGATTTGCTTGTTTGCACCGTGTAACGAATTGAAAGTGTGGAAGAACTCTTCTTGCAAACCCTCTTTGCCTTCCATGAACTGGATGTCGTCGATTAACAGCACATCAACTTCGCGATAGCGACGCTTGAACGCAGCAATTGTGTTGTTGCGGATGCCGTCGACGTATTCGTTCAAAAAAGTTTCAGTTGAGACGTAGCGAACCTCAAGGTCTGGGTAGTGCTCGTGCACGTAGTAGCCAATTGCGTGCAATAAGTGTGTTTTGCCGAGCCCAGCTGAACCATAGATAAATAAAGGGTTATATGACCGACCTGGGGTTTCTGCAACGCGCATTGCTGCAGCCAACGAGAACTGATTTGAAGCACCTTTAACAAAAGTTTCAAATGTGTAACGCGGATTAAGCCCAATCGCCGCACCCTTTCCTGAGCGCACTTTTCCTGTCGGAACCTGTTTTTTTGTTTCTGTCTCGCGTTCAACAACAACTGGTTCAAAAAGTGAAGTTGTTTTTTGGGTGGTCAAGCGCTCAAGAACGTCAACGGCGGTTGCAGTTTGCACATCAACAAGTAGTTCGCGATCAGCAGCACCAATTTCGTCAAGCGCGTCACGTACAAGCGACATGTATCGCGTCAAAATTCGGTCCCGCACGAAAGAATTCGGCACACGCAAACGCAAACTCATCTTGTCATCGGCGATTGCCACCGCATCATTGAATGTAGAAAACCAAACAGCCTCTGAAACTTGGGATCGCAAAACTTGCGCTGTGGCTTTCCAGAGTGTTTCGTGCTCTTGGACTGTTTCAACTATTTCGTTTGTCATTTCGTTTTCTTTCTCGGCGGAATTCGGTTAACAGAAACTTGAATTTCGTACTCAAACCACCCCTTGTGGATAGAGCCTTGAAATATCAATCGGGAGAGCGAAATTAGCAGGTTTTCCACAGGGGGAGAAATGCTGACGAATCTGAATCTCGTGTTGCCCTCTGATACTTCTACCCCTAGCCTGACAAGTACAAATTTTTCTTGACGTCAGGAGCCGTGCGTGAAACGCACCTTTCAACCAAACAATCGCCGTAGGTCCCGCAAACACGGGTTCCGCAACCGTATGAGCACTCGAGCCGGCCGGGCCGTGCTTAAATCTCGTCGGGCAAAGGGCCGCTACCGGCTCTCTGCTTGATCAGTCGCATTCAGACGCGGCAGATCTTTCAACAACTCCAGCGAGACGGAACATATGTTCGCTCGGGAACCCTTTGGTGCAGCATGATTACTGATAAATCTCTTACCCAGCCAGCGATTGCCTATGCCTTAGGGCGTCAAGTAGGTGGCGCGGTCAAGCGCAACTTACTGCGCCGCCGGCTACGTGAACTGTTTCGGGCCAAGGCCAGTGGGCTTTTGCCAGGCTGGTATCTAGTTGGCGCCGCCTCAGGGGCAACAAAACTGTCATTTAATGAGTTAAGTAGCCAAGTCGATGCGTTGCTCGGGCGTTGTGCCGCCAAGGCCGCCAAGGCTGGCAACTAGGCCATGAGCAAAATCATGCTTCGGGCGATCAATTGGTATCAACAGGCTTTTGCCTATCGCCTATCGCCTTGTCGATTTTATCCAAGTTGCTCGAATTATGCCCAAGAAGCGATCACGATTCATGGATCATGGCGGGGCGGCTTATTGACTCTGCGAAGGTTGTTGCGTTGCCGCCCTTTTGGCCCGAGCGGTTTTGACCCCGTGCCAGAAATTTCATGTTGTGATCAACATGTCGCGACAACGAAGGTGGTTTTCGAAAATGTTTGATAGTTTTTTCGGCGCAGCCTCTTGGTTGATCGCGCTTTTTTATAGTTGGATTCCAAACTATACATTTGCGATTGCGATGGTCGCAGTTGCGGTGATGTTGTTGATCACGCCACTGACACTTAAGAGCACCAAGGGCATGCTTGAGATGCAACGACTGCAACCAGAAATGAAACGGTTGCAACAACAATTTAAAGGTGAGCGTCAAAAACTCAACGAAGCAATGATGAAGTTGTATCAAGAACACAAAGTGAATCCACTTGCATCTTGTTTGCCGTTACTCGCACAAATGCCAGTGTTTATTATTATGTTCCGCGCAATTAGCGGATTGACGAATCGAGTAAAGCCAAATGGCGCTTTTATTCCAAAATATTTAGACGAATCATCGGCAATTTATAATTCACTTGTAGGCAAAACCGAGATGGTTTCATTTGGTATTGATTTGGCCAAAACACCGCTTTCTGCGATGCGGGACAACTTTGTGTCTGGGCTCGTATACGCCTTACTGGTAGTGCTTTTGGCCGGTTTATACCTAGTTCAGCAACGAATGATTGCCTCACGCACGATCAGCCCGACAATGTCGGCAAGTCAAGCGAAATTAATGCAATACATGCCAGTTGCGTTTGCTGTGTTTCAAATTTGGTTGCCAACTGCGTTGATTGTTTATTACATGATGCAAGCAGTGATTCGAATTATTCAACAGCAGTACATCACACAACGGTTCTACAAAAAAGATGGCAGCCTCGGCAAACAAGCGCAGGCTGCTAGTGCGACAGCACGTGAAATGAAAGATAATTCAAAAAAAGACGACAACAATAAAAGTGATAAAAAAAATCAGAAAAAAACTGACACTAACGAAACACAAAAATTTATTAGTAAACGTGTTACTCCATCAAAAAACAGTCAAGTACAACCATCTCGTCGTCGACCTCAACCACCAGGAAAAAACCGCAGTGGTTCGGTACCGCGAAATAAAAAACCAAATCTCTAATACAACCGAAAGGAAATTGAATCATGGAATGGGTAGAAACAACAGCAGAAACAATTGACGACGCAAAAGCATTGGCCCTCGATCGTTTAGGGGTCGATGACGTAGACGCAGAATTCGAAGTCGTCGAAGAGCCAAAAGCAGGCCTTTTTGGTCGAACCCGTGGTGAGGCCCGAGTTCGCGCTCGAATTAAGCCAAACTCGGTTCGAGCTAAAGCCGACCGCCGCGACCGCCGCGGAAAACCAACAGCTGAACGGTCTGAACGGTCTGAACGACCTGCCCGACCACGTCAGCAACGCCCAGAACGTGCCGAACGTAGCGATCGGGGTCCACGAACTGATCGTGGCTCACGCTCGCCTCGTGCCGACCGGCCAGATCGAAATGATGCTCCGCGTGAACGCACACCAAGAGCCGACCTTCCTCCAGTAGATCCAACCACCGTGAGTGCTGTAGCAACTACATTTTTGGAAGGCTTAGTCACTGCCGCTGGTCTAAAAGGTTCAGTATCAGCAAAAGTCGAAGGCGAGAACATTGACATTGACGTACTTGGTGACGACCTGAACTTTTTGGTTGGCACAAAAGGTGCAACTTTGATGGCTTTGCAAGATTTAACGCGAGTCGTTAGTCAACGCCGACTTGGTGATCACGAAACACGCTTGCGTGTTGATGTTGCCGGTTATCGTGAAAAGCGCCGTGAGGCTTTAAGCCGTTTCGCACTCAAAGTGGCCGCTGACGTTAAAACTTCGGGCCAAGCTCGTGCTTTAGAGCCAATGAATTCAGCTGATCGCAAGATTGTGCATGATGCACTTGTCGAAAGCGAAGGCATTTCAACTCGTTCAGAAGGTACTGATCCGTTCCGTAGGGTAGTTGTGGCTTTGGCTTCAACTCTTGAAAGCTCGGTAGATGATCAAGATTCAGATCAGGCACTCGACTCTCAAGAATCGTAAGACTCGTAAAACTAGCCAGGCTTTTCTCTAGGTCTGGTATCAAGATTTACTGAAGTTTCATAAAGCTGTCTAGAAACACGCCCAAAAATTGGATAGTTTCTGATCATGGCTTCAGTTGACCCTGCGAAATTGAGGGTGCTTGAACGAGTTTTACGAGAAGCCCAAAGAACAGGTGCTTTAACGGCCGTCCCAGTTGATGAGATTATTAGTCACGCTAGATGGTTCTCCGAGGCGATACCTAAAACTGCGCTAACGGCCGTAGACCTTGGCAGTGGGGCAGGAGTGCCAGGCTTGATCGTTGCTCTCGAATGCCCAGAACTTAAACTTGTTCTAGTAGACCGCCGATCTGGTCGAACCGACAGTTTGTCGCGAGCGGTTAACGCTTTAGATCTTGCAGATCGAGTAACAGTATTGTGCAGTGAGATCGCTGAAATGGTTCGAGATTCAACTTGGGCAAAACACTTTGATGTGGCGATGAGTCGTGGTTTGGGGCCACCAATTCAAACCCTTAATTTGTCGAGAGATCTGGTTAAACCTGGGGGAGTAATTATCGTTAGTGAACCCCCACCCGAGAGCCCATCTCGATGGGACCATCAGCAAGTTTTAGCCCTTGGCCTAAGGGGCCCAATTCGACTTGGATCTGTGGCAATGTTCCACGTGAAACATCCAGACCTTGAGAATGACGACTTCACGGCTTAACTAACTATTTAAGGCTCTACCCAATGTTTCACGTGGCACAATTAGGTCACTGGCTAACCCATCCATTTTCTCTGCAACACCTCTAACTAGGCTTGCGGTATGGGCGAACCAGGCAAAGACCAAGCAGCAGCAACTCGACCACTGCCACGAATCATTGCTTTCGCCAATCAAAAAGGTGGCGTTGGCAAAACGACTACAACAATTACAATTGGCGCTTCATTGGCCGAACTTGATTATCGGGTGCTAGTAGTTGATCTTGACCCGCAAGGCAACGCTTCAACAGGCCTAGGCATTAACGCCAGAGATCTCGACGCGACTATTTATGACGTGTTACTGCGTGGCGAAAAACTTGAAAACTGTATTGAACCGACGGCAATTAAGAACCTGTTTATCGCGCCAGCAAATCTAGATCTTGCCGGGGCCGATATTGAACTTGTGCCTGAAATGGGTCGTGAACAACGGCTTAAAAAAGCCCTTGAATCAGTAATCGATCAATATGACTATGTATTACTTGACTGTCCTCCATCGCTTGGGCTATTGACCGTAAATGGTTTAACCGCCGCAACTGAAGTGTTTGTCCCGATTCAATGCGAATATTTCGCTCTCGAAGGACTCGGCCAGTTATTGCGTAGTGTCGATCGTGTTAGCCAAGTGCTTAACCCAACTCTCGAAGTAACCCATATTGCTTGTGTGATGTATACACACACAACCCTTGCTGACGATGTTGTCCGTGAGGTTCGCGAACACTTCGGTGACAAAGTATGCAAAACCGTTGTGCCAAGGTCGGTTCGCGTGGCTGAGGCCCCATCGCACGGTAAACCAGTAACAACTTTTGATCCTTCGTCAGCAGCGGCGAAGGCTTATCGCGAAATTGCAAAGGAGATCAGCGGTGGCACGTCCAACAGGGCTCGGTAAAGGATTAGACGCGTTAATTCCTGGTCGGGATCCGCGCAAATCAAGCAATGACTCAGGCGACACGCCAGTCGGTGGCATGGGACTGCGTAATTTAGACGTTAAAACGATCGCTCCGAACACGAATCAACCCCGAATTCACTTTGACGAAGACGCACTTGCTGAACTTGCTGCATCGATTAAAGCAGTCGGCGTGTTGCAACCAATTCTTGTTCGACCCAGTTCGCCAGGTGGGTCAAAAGCAGGTATTGCCTTTGAATTAATAGCAGGAGAGCGACGTTGGCGTGCCGCACAGCGAGCCGGACTAACCATGATTCCAGCTCTAGTTCGCGAAACTGATGATGTTTCATCAGTCGAGCAAGCATTAGTAGAAAACCTACATCGACAAGATCTAACACCACTTGAAGAAGCTGCCGCATATAAGCAGTTACTTGATGATTTCTCAATGACACACGAGCAAGTTGCAGAAAAAGTCGGTAAATCTCGAACAGTAATCACAAATTCGCTGCGATTACTTTCTCTGCCACCATCTATTCAACAATTATTGGCCGACGGCAGACTTTCTGGTGGACACGCACGTGCTTTGCTTGGTGTAACCGACAAATCAAAGCAAGAACAACTTGCTCGACAATGCGCAAACGAAGGTTGGACTGTACGCGCAATTGAAGACGCAGTGCGCGCGAGCACCGGGCGAGTTACCAAAACAAATATTTCAGATAATACCAAAACTGGTACTACAAAAAATAAAACTCACACCACAACTTTGCCTGAACCAGGTTTAGTTGAACTACAAAGATTACTTAGCGAACATTTAGCAACAACAGTTTCTGTCACGTCAACTTTGGGTCGAGGTCGAGTGTCTATTGATTTCGCTGACTACGACGATCTTGAGCGGATTTATCGTGCGATGACCGAAGGCTCACCAAACACTGATTAAATTTCGTTAGATATTTTTGTGCGGTTTGTGTAAATAATTCTTACAGTCAAGTTGAACTTGACGCTCAAGGTTCACTTTAGGTTTCTCACAACTTGTGCATAACTTTGGGGAAAACTATCTGACTAGCGCTTTACTACCCTGCAAATTTCATGGATGTGGTTTTAACCCATACTGCCATTGCGTTTGCTAAGTCATCGGCAATTACTGCACAATGGGGGATAACGCGGTTTACAGGGCCTAATCCACAGACAACTGCAGGCATTGTGGTCTCGCGTAAGACCTGTAATCGCATGCCATTAACAGTTGGTGTAAACCACGGCGCAGAACGCTCAATGGCTTCAGCAGCCAGTGTTGCAAAAACATGTCCAGTAACCGAGTGAAAACCTTGTGTGTGATAGTACGCAATATCGCATACTTGAATTTCACGTGCTTCAATTCCGATATATAAATCTGCGGCAAAATCGTTTGCAAGTTGTGCATGACGATGTGGGTCAGAATCATGGATCACCGCAACGTGTGTATGTTGTGCTCGAAGTCGATCACCTAATTCGTGTGTCAATCTGTCAAGCGAACCAAATTGACCAATCACAACTCGAAACTCAGCCAGATCATCACCATATTTTGGAGCCGTATGTCGTTCTTTAACTACGCCAACTCCAGGACCAACACCACTGTGTCGACTTGCTCGGTTTAGTGCTTGCAAAGTTGCCGGTCCACAAATTCCATCTGCAACAACGCCATAATTTTGTTGAAAATCGGTCAGAGCTTTTGCACTCCTCTTACCCAAATATCCGTCCACACGTCCGCAATCAAAACCGGTGCGAGACAACATGTGCTGCAGTTCAGATACATCGTCGCCACGCAATAGGGGAGAAGTTAAATAGAGCAGGCGATCACCCAATTGAAATGATGACTCGACAAGTGTTAGCCAGGTTGCTTGATCACACACTCCAGAAATGTGCAACCCTCGTTGACGCTGAAGTTCTTCGACTGCTGTTTTAGTTTGCTGGCAGAAAGTCCCTGCACTGATTGCAGCAATATCTAAGAGGTTGGCGTTATGTAACCGCCGCTGAAGATCGCCAACAACCGCAAGGTTGTCACCGAGAACTAACTCTTGGTCGGGATAAATTCTGCGATCTCCGCGAGTAATTGGGGCTTACCTTTAGCACCAATCATTTTCTTTTTCATTTCGCCATTTTGAAACAACATCATCGTTGGAATGCTCATCACGCTAAAACGCTGAGCAATATCACCGTGGTCATCAACGTTTAGTTTGGCAATAGTTACTTTTCCGGCGTGCTCTTTAGCAATTTCAGTAAGTATCGGGTTCATTGCTTTGCACGGCCCGCACCATTCGGCCCAAAAATCTACAAGTATCGGCGTAGTCGAAGACTTAACTGTCTCATCAAAGTTTGCACTCGTCAGAATGATAATTCCATCAGCCATTAATTAGCCTTTCGTAAAGTTCACATCTATTTGTGCGCAGATATTTAGGTTATCTCGCTTGGATTGACCAACAGGTGAACCCCTTAGCTAGTGCTGTGACTCAAGCCACCGTTCGCAATCAATCGCCGCCATGCAACCAGACCCGGCTGCGGTGATTGCTTGACGGTAAGTGTGATCTTGCACATCACCGCACGCAAATACTCCGTCAATGTTTGTGTACGAAGAACCAGATCGTGTCTTGAGATATCCGCTGTCTTCCATTTCGAGAACATTTTTAAACAGATCAGTGTTCGGACGATGTCCAATTGCTACGAACAATCCAGTCACGTCTAATTTTGAGCGTTCTCCTGTAATTGTGTCGACTAAGCCAATTCCTTGAAGTTTGTCAGTGCCGATTATCTCGGTCACTTGCGAGTTCCATTTGAATTCAATCTTTGGATTATTACGTGCTCGATCTTGCATAATTTTTGAGGCTCGCAAAGCGTCACGGCGGTGGACGATTGTTACTTTGCTCGCAAATTTTGTAAGAAATGTAGCCTCTTCAATCGCCGAATCGCCCCCACCGACAACTGCTATTTCTTGACCTCGAAAAAAGAATCCATCACAAGTCGCACATGTTGAAAGCCCATGACCATAGAAGCGAGCTTCGTTTTCTAGTCCGAGCATGATTGATTGCGCACCAGTGCTAACGATGATTGACTCAGCTGTGTATTTCGTATCTCGCACCCAAACCGTAAATGGGCGCTTAGAAAAGTCAACTTTGGTGACTTTTTCAGTGATAAAAGTCGTATTAAAACGTGCTGCTTGTTCGCGAAACTTCAACATCAAATCGGGGCCCATCACACCTTCGGGAAACCCAGGAAAGTTTTCTACTTCTGTTGTCAGCATTAATTGGCCACCTGGTTGATCAGATGTTGAAGATGGTTCCCCTTCGATCACTAATGGCGCAAGATTGGCACGAGCGGTATATATCGCAGCAGTTAGCCCGGCTGGGCCAGATCCGATGATGATTACATTTTGATGTTGAGTTTCACTAACTGACATTAGATTGCCTTTCGTAAACTTATTTTTTATCTGAGTTACTCGTGCTTGCGTGTCGCTTACGCATCATCATTGCGCCAGTGCCGCTGAACAATATCGCTAAAACAAAATATGATATCCACACAGCATTTGGTCTTGTCAACCAAATATCAAGCAACTCTTGTAAACCACGCGCAAGGCCAATTAAACCCAGGATAAAAACTATAAAGCCAGCAACAATTGCAATAATTCCAAAGACAATGGCGCGCAACAGATTCGCAAAAGGTTTTGTTGTTTTATTTCGGACAAAACCCACACAGCGGTCAATTATGTCAACAGTTTTGTTAGCCCATTTTGGATCGGTAAACGGATTAGAGATCACGCATTAAGACTAACCTTCGTCACTTGCGTGTTGCGTCAAAATTAGGCGGCGGCGAAAGAAACGTCCTGAATTAATCCTTGATAAGGATTCGCAGTACCGCATTGCACACTTTTGCCGACTTCACGCATCACGAGCAAAACATATTGCGCTTGATTAGCAACGACGAACTGAGCAACTCCACGTCGTGTGTTGTAATCGGTGTTGAGTCGCGGGCCCCATTGTTCAAGTAATGCCGGGGCGCTGCCATTTGCTGCATACATTTCGAGCGACCACGGACCATTCTTCATTGCAACCCGCAACGTGCCAGTTGTTGCGCGTGATAGTTCTATCAAAACTCCGACATATTGTTTTGTGCCAAAAAATTGATTGACATAACAATCGGTGGACCAAACTGTTTTTGGATTATTGTCTTGCAAAGCCCAGATTTCTGTTTCATTTTCTTGTGCATCACCGTTCGGGTCGTAACTCGTCATTCGAGAAATAGTTACAGGTCCAAGATCGGGCGCAACAACAGTTATGTCGGTAGTAGACAGTTGTGCTGATCTGATATCACGAGTCGCAACTACCGTCACTGCGACACTAAGTAATACAACAATTAATCCAAGAATTTTTGTTGATCCTGGCAGTTTTCTAAACGAAGATGATTTCGCTAGTTTTGTTTTTGGACTCAAGTTACGAGTAGTTCTTTGAGGCGTCGTATTGCTTAAAGCAGTTTTTGAAACTGGTTGATCCGAACTAGCACCCACTGCTGGTTCATCTGGGGTAATTACTTGACGATTTGGCTTTAGTGCTCTCGCCCCAGATGGCGGAGTCATTGATGTTGTGTGATCATGTTGCGCACTGATCGCAGCCATTAATGCAACTCGAGTTTCTTCTCCCGATGCGTAGCGATGATCTGGATTACGCGCTAATAATTTATGAATCACGCGAACAAGTTGTGGCGCAAGCGACGGTCGCAGATGTGCCAAGTCGGTTGGCTCGCGTTGCAGTCGCGCCAGGGCAGTATCGGCATCTGTTTCTCCTAAAAACGGCACCTTGCCAGCCAAACACTCATATAAAACGAGTCCTAGTCCGTAAAGATCTGCGCGACCATCAAGCGGTTTTCCACGAACTTGTTCAGGTGATAAATATTTTGCAGTACCCATCATGATGTTGTCATGAGTCAGATCTTCAGTCGTGCTGCCTAGTGCTTTAGCAATTCCAAAATCTGCGAGAAGAAAGCGACCTTCGGGCGTTATTAAAATATTTCCTGGCTTAACATCGCGATGCACGAGACCAGAATGATGTGCAACATCAAGCGCAGCAGCCATTGCTGCACCCATGTGAATTGTGAGCAGAGGTCCGAGTCGTTTTCTACGATCTAAAAGTTCGCGCAAACTTTTTCCTTGGACGTATTGCATTACAACTGCTTGTCGTCCGTTGTCTTCAACCGAGTCGTAGACCGCGACAATATTTGGATGACTTAATCCAGCGCAAGCAACTGCTTCACGACGAAAACGCTCGGCTACAACTGGGTCATTTGCGAGTTGCGGTTTAAGAACTTTGATTGCGACTTGACGATTTAAAAAAGTATCAACACCCAGCCAAACTTCAGCCATTCCACCGCGTGCGATTTGACGGTCAAGGCGATATCGACCAGCGAGAAGACGCTGCGAATCTACTGGTACTTCTTGTGGTTCTGGCCTCATCGCTGAACTTTGACATTAGTTCTGCGCAACCCTTCAAACGGGGAGTGTCAATTAATTAAGCATCACTTAACGTGATATGTCACGCCGACTGTGCCGACTCCGGTGTGCGAGCCGATGACCGAGCCAATGTCGCTAACTATTATTTCTTGATGATAAATCTCTTGAAGTTTTGCCAGAAACGGAGCGATATCGCTGCATTGCGCGTGCAAAACTGCTAAATCTGTGATTTCGCCAGCAGAACGAACTTTGTCAACAAGAAAAGCCAAAGCCTTACTACGAGTTCGTTCTTTGCCGCCCTCTTGTAAAGTGCCGTCGCGTATTTCGATAATCGGCTTAATTGATAATGCTGATGCGACAAAGGCCTTAGCCCCGCTAATTCGACCACCTTTTTTGAGGTTTTCGAGAGTGTCGAGCGCACCAAAAACCCTGGTCCGAGAAGCCAAATCAATTGTGGCTGCTTCGAGTTCGTCAAGTGATGCGCCAGTGGCAGCTAATTTTGCGATTGCAATCACAGTTATGCCCTGACCCATGCTTGCCGAACGACTGTCGACAATTCGAACAGGCACGGTAACGCCAGGTTCTTTAGCGCCAGTCTCGGCTGCCTGCATTGTTGCTGAAAGATCACGCGAAAGACTGATCACAATAATCCCTGTTGCGCCTTGTGAGATGAGTGTGCGGTAAGCCTCAGTAAATTGACCTGGCGCTGGGGCTGCAGTCTGAGGCAATATTGGTGACTCGTTGCAACGTTGCCAGAACTCTGTAGTAGTCAAACTCTTACGATCAGTAAATTCTTGATCCCCAAGACTAAATGTCAGTGGGACGATTGTGATGTTGTATTTTTCGGCCAACGATTGTGGGATGTCACACGCCGAATCGGTAACTATGCGAATGGTCATGGCTTTGATCGTAGTACGGGATGGTTCTTACTAATTTGCTTACGGTATTTACGCCTTATATGTGCAACCCACCATGTCACGAGCAGCAACAATGCCACCCCACTGACAACTTGTCCAAGACCCGCAATTGCGTTCACACGCGCTGAAACTTCAACTTTTTTGCCGAGTTGGCTCAACCCGTCGGCCGTAAATATTCGTATTTCGACAGGAAACAAACCGTTGGATAGTGCAACTACATCAACAACTAGTTCGCTCGACCCGTTTGCAGGCACTCGAATAATTGCTGCAGATTTTGTGAACCTCAGTTTCGGACTGACCACCCTGACCTGAACATCCATGTCTTGTTCAGAAGAATTTTGTAGGTCTAATCTCAATTGACTTTCTCGACTGCCGAGGGTGAATGTCGTACCTTCTTGCAGTGTTACTGCGGTGCGTAGCGCCTTAAGTTCGCCACGAGTTTGTCCGATGAAGTCGGCGAAATCAGACGCACTTAAGTTTTCGCTGGACAGTGCAAGCAGACGTTCGTTCCATTTTGCCCATTGCTCTGAATTCTCGCCGATTGATGACTTCAATTTATCTAAGTCTGTGCGCAGTAGATCTAAATCTTTAATTCGGTCTACGAATAGTGTCGAGTTTGCAGGTCGCAACGTGGGTTTAAATGCATCTTGTCGAGGCATTGAAATATTTTTAAGAGTTTGTATTGAAATTTGCAGAGGAACTCGTTTTAAGATCAGCAAAACCTCGTGCAACAAATCTGAGTTGACAACTGAGCCATCTTGTGAAGTCAGAACGATCCATCGCAGAGAAGGTGTTCCGCCGTCACTTTCAATTTTGTTGCGTTGTGCCAACAACTGGGCGGCGATCGCGCTCGCGTCAACAAACGAATTGTTGTTTAGGTCACTTATTTGGGCAACATAACTCGGGTCAACAACATGAAGTGAGAGAGTTTTGGTGCCAGAAACAAGGCGATACGGCCGCGCAGTGTTTTCAAAAACACCCAGAGATTTGCTTGAGTTTGGCAGCATCAGAATCGAGTCATACCCAGATTCAGCAAGTAGGTCTAAACCATCTTGGTCAAGTGGTGTCTTGGCAATCCACACATTATTGGTGATCGTGTTTTTAGGCGAGAGTGCTTGCAAAGTTTTTTTACCCAGATCAAGTAGCGACTTAAAATCTTTGTCGTGGTCACTTTGTCTGGCGCTAGATGGATCAAACTGAACATAGGTTGATTCAACAAGGGTCGTCGTGCCGAGTGCAGCAATTAGTTGTACAAGCAATGCCTGATCTTTTGGATTTTTTGACTTGCTAAGTCCATCGATTGCTTGTCCAGATATTTGCACCGAAATTAGTGGCCCATCTGATTCTAAGAGTGCTATCAATTTCGAAAACTTTTCACGAGTTTGGTCATCGACGATGTGTGAGCCATCAAGTTGCAAAGTATTCGAACTGTCCAATACGACGACAACATTGACTGGCATTGGGTCAATGTTTTTTATTGTGCTGGCACGATTAACGAAGCTTGTTACATCGGCTTGAACAACATTATTTATCAGTACTTCAATGCGCACAGGGTAAATACCTGGATTACCAAATTTGATTCGTTGAGTGTCGACTTTCAGATCGGTAGTCGATGCGCTGATTTCGATTTGTTGATCAGCGCGCTTTCGCAAGTTATTTAGAGAAAAATCAAGAGTGTCAATTGCAATAAACCGACTTGGCGTCGAAATAAGTTCTCGAACTTCTTTTTCACCGCCTACAACCATTGAGCCAAGTGAAACTCGAACTACCGAATTTGGATTTGAGAATAAATTCTTCAACAAAGTTGGATCATCAACCGTAAAAACAAATCGCAAAGTGCCAGACGTATAAATATGAAAGTTTTGTGCAGTCAATCGCAGGGCATTGCCCAGCACACCTTGCACAGACTCGACTGGCTGAACCTGCTGGGCTTGAACTTGTACGACCAATGTCGTTGAGACAAACGTGCTGATTGCCACGGCTGCGAGTAGTGGAGCAACGAGTGTTTTCAGTCGCATAATCACCAGTTATTCACGGTAGTGCCAGCAACGCCAAGCAATTGAGCAAACGCATCTGTTGTAGTTCAACGTTGCCTAGCCTGTAGAGCGTGGTGCCCCAGCGCTTCGCGCCTGTTTTGAGCGAAATTGCTCCCCTTGTGCCTAGATTTCGTGACGCCGGTTTCAAACTTTTTTTGGTGGGTGGCACAGTTCGCGATTTGATGTTAGATCGCAATGTTGAAGATTTAGATTTTGACCTAACAACAGATGCCCACCCTGATCAAATCAAATCGATTCTCGCCGGTTGGGCAGATGCATTGTGGACGCAGGGCGAAAAATTCGGCACGATCGGCGCAAAAAAAGGTAATCGTGTTTACGAAATCACAACTCATCGGGCCGAGGCGTATTCGCCAGACTCGCGCAAACCAGATGTGCAGTTCTCTAAAGATATTCACGAAGATCTTGCACGCCGTGATTTCACGATCAATTCAATGGCGTTAGATGTAACTTCAGAATCCCCGGAGCTCATTGATCCATTCAATGGAATGGCAGATCTATTAGCCAAAGTTTTACGAACACCACTTTCGCCTGAAATTAGTTTCAGTGATGATCCGTTGCGGATGTTACGTGCTGCTCGATTTATTTCTGGTCTTGGAGTAGTGCCAGTGCCAGAACTGACAGCTGCAGTCAAAGCAATGAACGAGCGAATCACAATTGTTAGCGCCGAGCGAATTCGTGACGAGTTCGATCGACTGATGGTGACAGATCGTCCTTCATTTGGGTTGTGGTTTTTAGTTGATAACGGATTGTCGCAACATTTTTTGCCTGAACTAGCAGCGATGCAACTAGAACAAGACCCAATTCATCGACACAAGGATGTTCTTACACATACATTGGCGGTTGTTGAAAATGTCCAACCCGATGCGCCGTGTGATTTTCGGATCACACGATTAGCGGCCTTGTTTCACGACGTAGGCAAACCAAAGACAAGGTCGATTCGCGCCGGCAAAGGTGTCACGTTTTATCATCACGAAGCAGTTGGCGCACGAATGACACGAGAGCGAATGCGCAAACTCAAATACTCAACTCAAGATATCGAAACAGTTTCCGAACTCGTGGCACTCAGTGCGCGCTTTCATACTTATCAAATGGGATGGACCGATGCGGCAGTACGTCGTTATGTGCGCGATGCCGGCGATCATCTTGCTGACTTGAATGTCTTGACCCGAAGTGACTGCACAACACGTAATGAAAAAAAAGTTGAAGCACTTGCACGAAGAATGAGCGAACTCGAACAGCGCATTGCAGAACTTGCGGTGAGCGAAGAATTAAAAGCAATGCGTCCAGAATTAGACGGCTCTCAAGTTATGGAATTTCTCAAAATTAAACCAGGTCGAGATATTGGCGAAGCACTTGACTTTCTCATGGAAATCCGCATTGAAGAAGGGTTGCTTGGGGATCAGGAAATTCGCTCACGCCTGAAATCTTGGTGGGACTCGCGAACCAAGTAGGTTCAGATTCTGAAGTCCTAGTATTGAGGCCTAAACATTTATGACACGCAAATCTCAAAACACAACGCCAGTCACGGCTGATGTCGATGACTCTGTTGGCGAAATTGATCATCGTCTAACACGACGCGCACTGATCAATAATTTTCGCCGTGGCGAAGTTTCTCGAGATACTTTGTGCGACGCGCATCCAGAACTATTACGCGTTGCGCGAAACTTTGGCAGATCAACTCGTGTCAAATGTCCGATTTGTGTCAATGACCAACTCGTCACTGTCTCATATGTTTTTGGTCCACGGTTACCAAGCCACGGGCGGTTTATCGCTACTCGAGCCGAGGTTGAACAATTTGATTTACGACCCGAGCGTTTTACTGCTTATTTAATCGAGGTATGTCGGACATGTTCTTGGCACCACCTGCTTAAAACCCGTGTTCTTGGTGGACATGGCAAATCGGATAAGTCGGCAATCGCCCAATAACTCTGCGACAGGCCTGTGGCACTCTGTCTGGATGCCGTTACACTTTCAACTTCACATACCTGCCCCTTCGGGGGCCCCAACTAATCGTTGGGTCCGAAGGGAGTTTTTACGTTTATGCGTGCATACGAATTAATGGTCATTGTCAGTGGCAATCTTGAAGAGTCCGCTGCACACAACTGGATCAGCGTCATTACCAAATCAGTAACTACTGCCGGTGGCACAGTCCACGGCACACCTGATTGGTGGGGCAAGCGTCGTCTGGCTTATCCAATTAAAAAACAGAACGATGGTTACTACGCAATCTTCAATATCACAGCCGATGGTGGAGCACTCGACGAAGCCGAGCGCGCTATGCGAATCGCTGATGATGTTTTAAGGCACAAACTCCTCCGCCTTCCTGATGACGAAGCCGCACGTCGCGGTATGACCGTGTCAGCCTAAAAATATTTACAACAGAAACAAAAGGGACAAAAAATGGCTGACAACAGCATCACTCTCGTCGGAAACTTAACTCGCGACCCAGAAATTCGATTCACAGCAACCGGTCGCGCAGTTGCGTCGTTCGGCATTGCAGTTGGTCGGCGTTATCAAGTCAACGGCGAATGGCAAGAACAAACTTCTTACTTCAATGTCACTGCTTGGGGTCAACTTGGCGAAAATGCAGCAGCAACTTTGGCCAAGGGCACACGAGTTGTTGTAACCGGTCGTCTTGAGCAACGCGAATACACATCCCGTGAGGGCGAGAAGCGCACAGCAATCGATGTAATTGCTGACGAACTCGGACCAAGTTTGCGTTGGGCAACTGCAGAAGTTAAGCGCACGCCAAAAACTGATGGCCAGAGTGGCGGAGCATCTGCTAGTCGACCAGCAAACTCAGGCACCAACCCAGGCACCGAAGCAACGCCATTTGATGGCGAAGAACCATTCTAAAACTCAAC
>JAEMRY010000020.1 GCA_016463105.1 Ilumatobacteraceae bacterium
CTCTGCAAGGTGGCATTCATCCTGATTTTGATGGTGACTATTACATTGATGTCGCTCGTGCTGTTAAAGATGCTGTGCCGCAGATGCACATTCACGGATTCACCGCACTTGAAGTCACCGAAGGTGCAAAGAGACTCGGCGAACCGTTGCATCAATATATTTTGCGACTCAAAGATGCTGGTTTAGCTTCACTGCCCGGCACTGCGGCCGAAATATTAGATGATGATATTCGCGCAATCATCTGCTCAGACAAAATCAACACCGAAGAATGGCTCGAGTGTCATCGTGTTGCACACAAAGCGGGCTTGCGCTCAAACATCACAATTATGTTCGGCTCTGTTGAGCACCCAATCAGTTGGGCCAAACACATCGTGCGCACACGTGATCTGCAAAAAGAAACAGGTGGCTTCACCGAATTTGTTGGTTTGCCGTTTGTACACATGGCTTCACCGATTTATTTGCAACACAAGTCGCGTCGCGGACCAACCTTTAGAGAAACCGTGTTGATGCATGCGATTGCACGAATCGCCTACCACGGCTTAATTGACAACATTCAAGTTTCATGGACCAAAATCGGCAAAGCCGGTGCGGCGCAGTTGCTGCAAGCAGGTTGTAATGATTTGGGTGGCACACTAATGAACGAAAATATTTCTCGTGCCGCTGGTGCGAGTCACGGCCAAGAGATGACCGAAGATTCGTTCAGAGAAATAGTTGAACCACTTGGTCGAACTTTGCGTCAGCGCTCAACGCTGTATGACCTGAGTGCGGTCTAAACGCCCGAGACGGCGCGAGTTTGTTCGATGTCGTGCTTGAGTTGCATCTTTAGTGCGTCAATGTTCTCGAACTTTCGCTCGCCACGCAAGAAATGCGTGAATGAAAGTTTGACTTTTTCGTCGTAAAGGTCGCCAGAGAAGTCAAGTAGATGTGCTTCAAGCATTGAACTGTCGGCGTGCTCAAAAAAAGTTGGACGCCGACCAAGGTTGATCGCACAAATATGTGCAGAGCCATCTTGGCGAGTCAATACTCCTGCATAAACACCGTCAGCAGGAATACAAATCGCTTTTGGCACTTCGATATTGGCAGTCGGAAACCCAATCTGACTGCCACGTTGATCACCATGCACGACAACACCTCGCACTTCAAAGTGACGACCAAGTAGTTGTGTTGCAAGTTCAACTTGCCCACCCGCAAGAGCACGACGAATTGCCGTACTGCTAACTGGTTCATCGACGCCGTCACCACGCGCGATTAACTCAATCGGCATGACGTCAAAATTAAATTTTGGACCGAGTTCGCGCAGCAATGCAACATTGCCACCACGCTTGTAACCGAAGTGAAAGTCTTCGCCGATGATTACGCGCTTTGCAGATAATCCGTCTACGAGAACTCGTTTGACAAAATCGCTGGGTGCTTCGTGGCTTGATGCTTCGTCAAACCTGACGATGCAGGTTGCATCTAACCCGGTGGCTGCGAGTAGTTCAAGTTTTTGATCTAAGTCAGTCAATAAAAGTGGAGCAGACTCGGGTCTCACAACACTGGCTGGATGACGATCGAAAGTTACGACAACACTTCGCGCATCAAGTATCTCGGCTTGCTGGCGAACTTGTTCGATCACAGCCTGGTGACCGCGGTGTACCCCGTCATATGCGCCGATCGTGACGACACAACGACGCTTTTTGTCGTCACTGCCGAAATCAAATTTTGAATCGTTAACAATTATCATTCATTCTCACGATACTGCGTTAGCCATTACCACACTTGGTTTGGCACGACCTGTTGCGCTTGCTTCATAGATCGCAAGCAATGCATCATTCTCATCGACAAGCACCCACGGCGATGGCGAATCCCATTTTTCTAACTCGCGACCATTCTTGATAAACGCTTTCGTATCTTCGTCTGCCACAACTCGACTCATTGATCGCACAGCAGTAATTGGTTGATGCACAACAACTGCATCTAGTGGCGAAGTTTCGTCTTGAGTAAATGTGCCTACAGCCGTGCGGCGTAAGTTTCGCAAATGTGCCGAGCCGCCCAGTGCCCGACCTATGTCATCGGCAAGAGACCTTATATATGTGCCTGACGAACATCGAACTTCGATATCTACGACACCAGGCTCGGGCATCCCAAGAACTTTAAAATCGTAGATAGTCAGACTGCGTTCGGCACGCTCGACTTCGATGCCTTGGCGAGCCAACTCATGCAAACGAACACCGCCAACTTTAAGTGCCGAGACCATTGGCGGCACTTGCTTAATTTCTCCGACAAAGTTTTGTGCGACGACACGCTTTATTTCTTCAAGCGTCACACCTGACATATCGTGATTTGCCGTAACCGTGCCGGACGAATCAAGCGTTGAAGTTGAAGAACCTAAAACAATTTGACCCGTATACGTTTTATCCAGGCCCGTCAAAAAAACTAACAACCGTGTTACATAACCAACGCCAACTAGCAATACTCCAGTTGCGTCTGGGTCAAGCGTGCCTGCATGACCAATTCGTCGTTCACCAAGTTGTTTACGCAAGACATTGATTACATCGTGACTTGTCATTCCGGACGGCTTGTCAACTATCACCAGCCCATGTCGAGTTGGTGGCCTACGCCGAGCCACGAAAATTAACTCTCAGATTTCTTGTCACCAAAGAGTTCTTTGCGCCGAATTTCGTCTTGGCGTAGAACTTCATCAATGCGTTGAGCCGCACGAATCGCATCATCAGGCCGAAATTGCAAAATTGGTGTGCGTCGTGCACGAACTTGATCAGCAATCACACTCTGCAAGCGTTTGCGATATTCGTTGAGTGCTTCAAGAATCTGTTCATCGCCATCTGCACCTTGAATTGAGTCGTAGTAGACGATCCCACGATTCATCTCCGAATCAACATCTACAGATGTAATGGTCAAAAAAGCAAGACGATCATCATCGATTTTGGCGAGCTCATCGGCGATCACTTCACGCAACGTTTCGCTTAGCCGGGCCGTGCGTGCATAGCGGCGGCGAGTGTCAGTTCGTGTCACTTTTGGGCGTCGTCGTTGATTAGCCATACGCCGTTTAGGATACGGAGGTCATGGGCTCAACAACAGACTCGCCACAAACTGGCCGTGGAGGCTCAATACCCGCCTATCGCTATAACGCTTCGCTGGCTGCCCAACTCGAAGAAAAATGGCAAAACATTTGGGAAAACCAAAGAACTTTTGAGGCACCTAATACTGCTGGTCCGCTCGCAGATAACGCAGCTGTTGCTGATCGCGAAAAATTATTTATTCTCGACATGTTTCCGTACCCGTCGGGCGCAGGTCTGCACGTCGGTCACCCACTTGGATACATCGCCACAGATGTCTTCGGTCGCTACAAACGAATGACTGGCAAAAATGTTCTGCACGCAATCGGTTACGACTCGTTTGGTTTGCCAGCAGAGCAACATGCAATCGTCACAGGTATTCATCCGCGGATTAATACCGAGTCGAATATTGCCAACATGCGCAGACAACTTCGACGCCTCGGTCTCGCACATGATCAACGACGAAGCATCAGCACCACAGACGAAAATTATTACCGCTGGACACAGTGGATCTTTTTGCAGATTTTCAATTCGTGGTATGACGACAAATTAAAAAAAGCACGAAATATCTCTGAACTTGAAAAAGAATTTACCTCGGGCAAGCGCAAGCTGAGCGCAGCGCATACTGGCGCTGAATGGAACTCACTTTCAAAACTTGAACAGCGCAAAATTCTTGACGACTATCGTCTCGTGTATCTTGCCAATGCGCCAGTCAATTGGTGTCCTGGACTCGGCACAATTCTTGCAAACGAAGAAGTAACCGCCGAAGGTCGCAGCGACATCGGCAATTATCCAGTTTTTAAACGCAACATGCGTCAGTGGACGATGCGCATCACTGCATATGCAGATCGTTTATTAGACGACCTTGATCGACTTGACTGGCCAGAGTCAATCAAGTTGATGCAACGCAATTGGATTGGTCGCAGCACTGGTGCGCGTGTGCGGTTTGCTTCAAGTGCCGGCGAGATTGAAGTCTTTACAACACGACCTGACACATTGTTTGGCGCAACATTTATGGTGTTGTCGCCAGAACACCCGCTTGTCGATGCATTGACGACTAAAACGCAACGCAACGCTGTCGAAAAATATCGTGAACTCGCACGCAAACTCAATGACAACGAACGCCAAAATGACGACCGCAAAAAAACTGGTGTCGACACTGGCGCGACGGCGACTAACCCAGTTACAGGCGAGCAGATTCCGGTATGGATTGCTGATTATGTGTTGATGGGTTACGGCACTGGCGCAATCATGGCGGTGCCCGCAGGCGACGAACGCGACTTCGCATTTGCTCGTGCCTACAAACTGCCGATTGTGGCAATTCAGATGCCCCCAGATTCGTGGTTCGCAAGCCACGAGATAACACCAACCACCGACTGTGCAACTTGGCCGCAAGCGTTTGTTGGTGAAGGCACATACACGAACTCATCAAACAAAAATATTTCGCTTAATGGTGAGCGCACAATGAGCCAAGCAATCGTTCTCATCAACTCTTGGCTTGAAAAAAATAACTGCGGCGAATCAGCGGTTACATACAAACTTCGCAACTGGCTATTTTCGCGTCAACGATATTGGGGCGAGCCCTTTCCGATTGTTTATGACGAACACGACATGCCTTGCTCGGTGCCCGATAATTTATTGCCCGTCAAGTTGCCAGAGTTGATGGATTTCAAACCGCAAACACTTGACCCAAATGATCAACTCACAGATCCGCTTCCGCCATTGGCTCGCGTAACTGACTGGCTGAATGTAACTCTTGATCTGGGTGACGGCCCCAAAACTTATCGACGCGAAGTTAATGTGATGCCGCAGTGGGCAGGTTCGTGTTGGTATGAGTTGCGCTATCTCGACCCAACAAACACTGAGCGATTCGTTGATGCAGATGTTGAGCGTTACTGGATGGGACCAAAATCTGCAGGTCACACCGGCGGCGTTGATCTTTATGTCGGCGGTGTTGAGCACGCTGTGTTGCATTTGCTGTATTCGCGTTTCTGGCACAAAGTTTTGTTCGACCTCGGCCATGTTTCAAGTGAAGAACCGTTTCATAAACTTTTCAATCAGGGATACATTCAGGCTTACGCATATCGTGACTCGCGCGGACAAACAGTTCCGGCTGGCGAAGTCGTCGAAGACAACGGCAAATACTCGTTTGAAGGTGAATCAGTTGAACGTGAATACGGCAAGATGGGCAAGAGTCTAAAAAATATTGTTACGCCAGACGAAATGTATGACGAGTTCGGCGCAGATACTTTTCGCCTATACGAGATGAGCACTGGCCCACTAGATGCGAGTCGCCCTTGGAATACTCGCGATGTTGTCGGCATGCAGAGATTTTTGCAACGCACTTGGCGAAACTTGGTTGACGAAGAAACTAATTCGCTGCATGTTTCTGACGAACCAGCACCACTTGAATTGCGCCGTGCACTACACAAGTGTATTTATGGCGTACACCAAGACATGGAGAGCCTGCGCTTCAACACTGCGATTTCAAAACTGATCGAACTCAACAACGCGCTGACTGTGCACGTCAATGCAACTGGCACAACGCCACGCGAAATTGCAGTGCCGCTTGCGCAGATGCTTTCACCACTTTGTCCGCATATTGCCGAAGAGTTGTGGCACAAACTCGGAGTTCAAACCCCAATAACTTATACTCCGTTTCCGGTTGCCGACCCGGCGATGTTGCTCAGCGAAACAATCGAAATACCTGTTCAGATAAATGGCAAGCTTCGCACCAGACTTTCTGCCAGTGCCAATATCTCAGACGACGAATTGCGCGCTCTCGCGCTTGCAGACCCAAAGATTATTCAAGCACTCGCTGGCGCAACACCAACCAAAATAGTCATCGTGCCACAACGCCTAATCAATTTCGTTCTGTAAATATATTTCGAATTAGCGCAAATATTTTGCGGCGCGGTCGATTGCGGCGAAGTCGACAGATTTAAACATCAGCAAAATTACGCGGTCAACGCCCCAAGTGCGCCAAGTTGCAAGTCTCGGGTCGTCGCCGCGCAGCAACGCTTCGTCATAGTGCTCCCAAACAGAGACCGTGAACGGTTTATTAATACCAGAACTTTTGTGCGCATCTTGAGCAGCAGCAAGAATTTCACCAGCACGCTCATGACTGGCGCGAATGTTGACACCATTCGTGCGTGCGCCAGCAATGCGTGCCAGCGCAACACTGTTAACACCAACAATTATTTGTGGTCTCGGGTTCGGCATTGGAAACTTCGCAAGCTCAACCCGACGATTTGGTGACCACATCTCTTGCATCACATCTAAAGCATTTGTTAGCACTGCGTGTCGCTCGCTAATCGTCGCTGGCGGAGTCACACCAATCGCCAAGCGCTCGGCTGCGAACGGACTATTTGGTGAAGATCCGGCACCCAGACCTAATACAAATCGCCCACCCGAAATTTGTTGCATCGTCGCGGCGCTGTTGGCTAGCAAACCCGGATGTCGGTTGCCAACATTCACAACCAGCGGCCCAATCTCAATAGTCTTCGTCGCACTTGCAAGCGCACCAAGCAAAGTAAAACATTCAGGCATGTCGGGGGCTTGCATCACATCACCAGCGAGATGGTCAACAGTCCAAAAAGTTTTGAATCCTGCCGCCTCTGCTGCGATTGCTGCATCACGAGCAATCGGCCAAATTGCGGTACCAGGATTAATTTGCAGATCAAAACGCACCTGTGCAGGCTAATTCACACGAAATACTCGCGTCCAACGCAAAGCCTGTATAGATAGAATTAGTCCGTGAGCGCAACAAATATTGAATCAAAAGCCAGCCTCACCATTGTCAGTGCCAAGACGTCGTCGCTTGGCGAAATTCTCGAAATTCTTGCCCGCGATGGTGGCGTCATCGTGCACGACATGCTTTCGCCCGAGACCGTCGCACGATTGCGCAACGAACTTGACCCGACTAGCAAAGCAACTTCGGTTGGTCCAAAAGTCGATAACAAGAACATCAATTACTTCTGGGGTGAGCAGACAAAACGATTCACTCGTTTGGCGCAACGATCACAAACTTTTGCCGACGAAGTTCTGGTTCATCCGACGCTGATTGGTGTGGCTGATGCGCTTTTAAAACCGAACTGCGCTTCTTATTGGATGAACACCGGCCAGATGATGATCGTGATGCCGAGTGGCGCTCCGCAATATATGCATCGTGACTCAGACGACTGGCCGGCAATGTGCAGCCCGTCAACACCAATTTGTCAGATCAGTTGTATGTTCGCTCTGTCAGAGTTCACCGCCGAAAACGGTGCGACTCGAGTTGTGCCCGGCAGCCATTTATGGAGTGACTACAAACGTGAAGCCACCGAAAGCGAAATTGCTCAAGCGGTTATGCCACTAGGTAGTGCGATGATCTACACGGGCAAAGTTCTGCACAGTGCTGGAGCCAATAAAACGCAGAATGAACCGCGATACGGGATGCACTTGTCATATCTGTTGGGTTGGCTAACACCAGAAGAAGCAGGATGCCTCGGGGTGACCGAAGAACGAGCAAAAACATTTACTAAGCAACAGCAGCAACTTCTTGGCTATCGCTGCTATGACGCATCAGACCTAAATGGTGGTCGATTGTGGACAGTTGATTATGAAGATGTACCAACAGGACTGGGATGGACACAATGAGCGAAAATAAAATTAACGGTCTAACCGAGAGTTTTACACGCGACGAATATAACTCCCCAGAAATTTTCAATCTCGAAATGGAAAAAATATTCGGTACGAATTGGTGTTTCGCTGGACGAACAGATCAACTTGCACATATTGGTGATCGACTAGTAGTAGACATCGGTAACGAAAGTATTTTGATTCTGCGCAATCGCGAAAACGAATTACGTGCGTATTACAACGTTTGCCAACACCGCGGATCGCGACTCTGCGATGCCAGTGGCTCAGGTTTTGGCGCAGCAATCACCTGCCCGTATCACTCATGGAGTTACTCGTTAGACGGCGCACTTGTGGCAACCCCGCTACACGAGAAAGATTCGATTGACCGAGAAACACTTGGCCTCAAATCGGTTCATGTTGATCAGTGGCAGGGATGCTTATTCGTTTCATTACAAACAAATCCACCAGCACTCACTGACTGGTTAGAGAATCATTATTCGCGCCCAAGAGAGCTCGAAAAATTCGATATGAGTTCACTGCGCACAGCTCGCACAACGATTGACGAAGTCTCAGCCAACTGGAAGGTACTCGCCGAAAATTACAGCGAGTGTTTGCACTGTGCTGTGGTGCATCCAGAGCTAGTTGACCTGGTGCCAATTTATAAGACTGGCAAGACCATCCAAGATGATCGTCAAGATTGGGGTGTGAGTTTGGCCCAAGGAAAGACTTCGTTGTCGCATAATCCAAACGAAACTTTGGCACTGCTACCCGCGATGGAAGAATTAGATGAATACTCGGTGTTTGGTGCTTTTGTCTATCCGAACATGTTGATTGACATTTCGCCAACTGTTGCGGTGCTAACGCGGTACGTGCCACGGTCACCGACACACACAACTATTTATACAGATTATTTGTTTCCGAAAAGTGTTGTTGATGATAAGACGCTCGACCTTGAGCCAACGATTAGTTTTAGCGACATGGTCAACCAACAAGACATCGCAGTAAGCGAACGCGTTCAGCGAGGCGTTTCGTCAAAATCTTTTACCCGCGCCTACCACACCAAAATGGAGCGTTACTGCCATCAACTAATTCGTCGATACCGCAGTGAAATCAGTTGAAGCTTCCCGCTGCATAAACCTTCGAGGCGCGCTCGCCCATTGACTGCAAAGTTTTGCCAACTTCAACAACATTGCTGACGTATTGATCTGCGTCACTTTTGGTGTGCGCCACTGAAAGCGTGAGTGATTCACTTTTTCCCCATGGTGGCAGAAAAACTCCACCATTAAATTGTTTCAAGAAGTGAAGATGACTAATTCCTGTACTGATTTTTAAAAACTCACGATAATTTTTTGCAGGCTTATCGTTGAAAACAACACAGACTTTGAATCCTGACTGAAAACCGTATGCACTTTGACCATAACTATGAAGAGTCGATAAAGCATTTTTTAGAATATACGCACCAAGTTCGTTTGCCTGCACATAAGCATCTTCGGTCATAATCTCTGTCAACACTGCGCGAGCTGCAGCCATAGTTAGGGGGTTGCCATTAAACGTGCCAACTTGGTTGTAGCGACCATCTGTTATCGCAGACATAACTTCATCTGTGCCGCCAATCGCACCACACGGCACGCCGCCACCGAGCGCCTTAGCCAAACAAATAATGTCAGGGGTGACGCCATAAAGTCTCGTTGCCCCACCGTGATGAACAACAAGACCAGTTTTTACTTCATCGAACGCCAATAACACACCATGACGCTTAGTGATTTCGCGCACACCTTTTAGATAGCCGTCTTGCGGAGCAATAATGCCCGCGTTCATCATCATCGGTTCGAGAATCATGCCAGCAATTTCACCTGCATACATGGTCAACGTTTGTTCAAGTGCATCTAGATCGTTGTAGGCAACGATGCGAACGCAATCAGCAATTGCTTGTGGCACACCAGCACCTGGCACTCGCCATGGTTCTTGCTGCGGCCCTAGTTCGGATGTTGAACGAAAAATTGAAACGAGTACAGAGTCATGATGACCGTTATATGAGCCTTCAATTTTGATAATTAAGTCTCTGCCAGACACGGCACGCATCAAATGAATCGCGTCCATTGTGGCTTCTGATCCCGAATTACAAAATCGCCATTTTGGTAAACCAAACCGCTTAGCGAGTGCTTCAGCAACGACGATCACATCGGGCGTCGGCTGAGCAAAATGTGTGCCAAGCGTGACGCGTTGCTGAACTGCTGCCACAACTGCAGGGTTGGCATGACCAACGACGTTTGCGCCGTAGCCAGCATGAAAGTCAACATATTTATTGCCGTCAACATCCCAGACATGTTGACCCTTGCCATGACTCACCCAGATTGGGGTCGGACGAGAACTCGCCCAACTTGAAGGCACCCCGCCGGGTATTGATTTAGATGCCTGCTGATGCATCTCTACCGACTTTGGCACTCGGCTCATCAAAATTCGCTCTTCGTTCTCGATTATTTCATCGAGTGACATCATGACGACTAAGTTTAACACTAGAAAACAAACAAGCGAAAACGGGGACGACGAAAATGCGCAGACGAGACTTCTTACGAAATTTAGTAATCACAACGGGTGGAGTAACACTCGGTGGCTCATTGCTCGCCGCATGCGGTGGATCTAGCACAACGACAACAGTCGGTGGTCTAGCAATCGGCACGCCTGAGAGCCCGATCAAACTTCCAGTTACAACCGAGGCAATCGCTGACGGCTTAGCCAGCGAATCTGGCACACTCGAAATACTCAACTGGGCAGATTACGCAAATCCTGAGTCGATTGCGATATTTGAAACTCAATTCGGCTGCAAAGTATCTACAAGTATTTACGACACTGAAGAAGCAGCGATCGCAAAATTGCGAAACGGCACATTTAAACCCGACCTTATTCTTGGTATGACTGATACTGGGTTGGCGAAACTCGTTGCCGCTGATTTGCTTCAGCCACTCAACAAGTCTTACATACCAAACTTTGGCAATGTAATTAAGGGGCTGCAAAATCCTTATTACGATCTGGACTCGCAATACACCGTGCCTTATTTTATTTACGGCAATGGCGTCGGATATCGCACTGACCGTATCGACAAAAACGCATTCGCTAAAAACGGATACGACATGTTATGGGACGCTCAGTACAGCGGCAGGCTTGGCGTGCTCGACTCGTATCGCGACACTTTGGCAATGGCGATGTTTCGCGCCGGCAAATACGACGCCAACACATCTGATGCTGCAGTGATCAAAAAAGCGGGCGAAGATCTGATCTCATTACGCGAGGCGACCAACCCGAAGGTAGATATTTTGGCTTACACCGAAATGCCGGCTGGCAACAGAGATATCAACTTCACGTGGTCGGGTGATTTGTTTACAGCCCTGCAGTATCTGCCTGAAGGTGTTTCCCCAGATGTGCTCGGATTTTGGTATCCAGACAAAACAGTGGCCAAAAATGACTTCATGTGCATAACCAAGAGCGCCAAGTCACCAGTTCTTGCGCATCAGTTAATCAATTTCTTGAGCGACACAGACAACGCAATGTTGAATCGCGAATATGTCGGTTATCAGCCGGCGCTTGAGTCAATTACCGTTGATCTGCTGATTTCAACTGGCACGATCCCCGAGTCGCTGATTGATGCGCTAGTAACGCCCGAAAAATATGATTCAGGTCTAGCCCAAGTTTTGCTTGAACCAGCGGTTGACGCGCTCTGGCTCGAGCAATGGACAGCCTTCACTGCCGGATAACTCTTGAAGTCTTCGCCTCGCCTGTGGGCAGGTTTTGCGATTCCTGGCAGCGCGTGGCTAATCGCGTTGTTCGCAATCCCCTTTTACGCAGTCGCCTGTGTTGCATTCGGCACGATCGACCCAATATTTCGCGACGCGGTACCGCAATGGAACCCCCTCGCCTGGGATTTCACCCAAGCGCACCAAATCTTTACCAGCCTGGCAACGGGCCCGCTGCAGGGTGTTGCAATTCGCACAATTATTTATGTCGCGTGCGCAATGGTGCTGTGTTTCATACTTGGTTTTCCGATTGCATATTTTTTGGTGCGACACGCCGGCAAACGAAAACTGCTGCTGCTCGTCTTAATCATTGTTCCGTTTTGGGTGAACTACTTGATGCGCATGCTGGCCTGGGTCAACTTGCTCAGCAACGACGGGTTATTCACCAGGTTCATGCGAATCTTCGGCGTGAACTACAACTGGCTGGACGGCTCGCCTGTCACAGTTGTGCTGGGTTTGGTTTACGGGTACATTCCGTTTCTAATCTTGCCGCTCTACGCCACACTTGATCGACTTGATTGGCGGTTGATCGACGCAGCACGCGACCTTGGGGCGAACTCGCGACAAGCATTCAGACTTGTAACGATCCCCATGTCAAAAGCAGGATTAGTCGCCGCCGGCATTTTGATCGCATTGCCAATGTTTGGCGACTACTACACAAACGATCTGTTGTCGCGCTCGCCCAGCACCGAGATGATCGGTAATCAAATTGAATTCTTTTTGAATGCCAGCTCACAACCCCAAAATGGCGCGTTGCTCGTGATTGCCTTGTCATTCTTCTTGCTGATACTCATGTCGTTTTACTTGCGCAGCACCCGACAGCAGTCGCGTCAGACGGCAAGATGATTTTTGTGGACATCAAATGGTGAAGCGAAACAAAAAGTCGGCGCTTGTTTATATTGTCTGGGGCTACATCGTCTGGAGTCTCGTGCCAGTGATGATCGCGGTGATCTATTCATTCAATGATGGACGCAGCCGAACTGTATGGCAGGGGTTTTCGTTGCGGTGGTGGTTCACCGATCCATATGCTTCGGTTTTTAATAATCTCGAGACGCGTAATGCAATCAGCAATTCGCTTATTTTGGCATTCGCAACACTTCTCGTGGTTACACCGCTTGGCATCACTCTGGCAATCGGTTCTCAGCGCATTCGGGGGCGTGGTAGCAATGTCGTGCAAGGATTAACTTCGGCGCCGTTGATCACTCCAGAAATTGTTGTTGGTGCAGCGCTGCTTATAACTTTCACTCGACTATTTACGGCAGTGCCACTCGGCTTTGCTGCACAGTTGTTGGGCAACGTCACGTTTTCTTTGGCGAGCGTTGTTGTCATAGTGCGGGCGCGACTCGTTTCAATTGGCCCGTCATTTGAAGAAGCGGCTCGTGACTTGGGCGCGACTCGCTGGCAAGCACTGCGTTATGTGTTGTTGCCAATGCTGTGGCCATCGGTAATGGCCAGCCTCGTCGTGGTGTTCGCGACCGTGATCGACGATTTCGTTATCACCAGCTTTCTCTCTTCTGGTGTCAACTCAGAAACCGTGCCGCTAAGAATTTATTCTTCGGTCAAAGGTGGCGCAACACCGGCGCTCAATGCTTTGGCAACCTTGCTCGTATTGGCTTCGTTCACTGTTCTAATTATTGGACTATTTGGATTATCAACTTGGCGTAAGCGACATGGCGAACGCGGAGGCTTACGCGCTGCACTCGCCGATATTACGCAAATGGAAACCTAGTTCGACTGACTTAATTAGTTAAAGGCAAGACACGAACTGCATCGGGTAAAACATCGATGTTTATTTCTTGGCCATTACGAAGGCCAACGGAAGTTTCGTCATTGGGTACTTCGGCGTTGATAGTTACAGCCCCAAGTTTGAGTGAAATTCGCAAAACCGAACCTGCAAACGTCACCCGCTCGATGACTGCTCGATGATTACCTGAACCAATTCGAATTCGTTCTGGGCGAATCATCATCATGCCATCACCAAGTGGTGCAGACTCTGGAGCGACAAACTTCTCTCCGGCTAATTCAACGACACCGCGCGAGATGACTCGACCCTGAATCAAGTTTGCAGCACCAACGAACCGTGCGACTTCAACAGAATTGGGCTGCTCGTAAAGTTCGCGCGGGCCACCTACCTGCATCAGTCGGCCTTCGCGCATCACACCGATGCGATCACTCATCGTAAAAGCCTCGTGTTGATCGTGCGTCACATAGATAAACGTGATGCCGATTTGGCGCTGCAGTGTCGCCAATTCGATTTGCAGTCTGGCGCGCAACTGTGCGTCAAGCGCACCAAGTGGCTCGTCAAGAAGCAGCACGCTGGGCTCAAGAATCAGCGCCCTGGCCAAGGCGACGCGTTGTTGCTCTCCACCAGAAAGTTGGTGCACGCGGCGCTCACCAAAACTGCCGAGCTGAACGAGTTCAAGTGCTTCGCCGACTCGTTGGTCATCTGATTTTTTACTTTTGGTGAACTCGTTTTCGAAACGCAAACCAAATTTGACGTTGTCTTGAACATTCAGGTGCGGAAACAACGAGTAGTTCTGGAAAACAGTATTTAGTGGTCGGGCTTCTGACTCGTCGTTTGTGACATCACGCGAATCGATAAAGATGTTTCCGCTGTCTGGCTGTTCAAAGCCACCAATCATCCGCAATGTTGTCGTCTTGCCACAACCAGACGGCCCAAGCATTGAAAAAAATTCGCCGGCTTGCACTTCAAGCGAAACGTCATTGACGACAACACGATCGCCGTAAGACTTGTGCAAATTCTTGAGTGTCACCGCACCATCAAGTTCAGTTGCCATCACATATTTCCTTCAGCAAGCACTAAGCCCGCATCGTCTCAATATTGCCATCAACTGGCAACACTTGACCAGTTATAAATCTTGAAGCAGGTGAACTCAGAAATACTGCTGCAGCCGCAATATCGCTTGCATCAACAAATGTTTTCATTGAAACTTGATTTTCGTAACCTTGACGAATACTTTCTGGGGTCACACCAGTCGCTGCGGCTTCACGCTCGATCACGCCGTCCATGCGCGGGCCGCTGACAGAACCTGGGCAAATTGCGTTGACGCGAACGCCATCTGCGCCGAGCTCCATCGCCCACGATTTTGTTAATCCAATGATTCCCCACTTGGCAGCAACATACGGTGAGCGCAACGGATAACCAAATATTCCAGCACTTGTCGAAATATTGATAATCGAACCGCGAGTCTTGAGCAACATTGGCACGGCTGCTTTCGTGCATCGAAATGTGCCGCCCAGGTTTATACGCACGCACTCGTCGTACGCATCGGCATCCATCTCGTCGACACGCGCAGTCGGCCCAGGCACACCGACGTTATTGACCAAGATGTCTAAGCCACCGAGATCGCGTTGAATCGCAGAGAACATTGCGGTGACGTCACTCGACTTTGAAACATCACAAACATAGTTTGGTTTTGTGCTGTCGTTAACGTCGCATACAACTACGCGCGCACCTGCATGCTTCATCGCGTCGGCAATCGCTTTGCCGATACCCGAGCCGCCACCTGTTACGAGCGCACGCAAACCAGTCAGCGAAAAATCTTGCGAATTTGCAGTCGTTGCCACGCCTAAAACTTAGTCTCTTGTGCGTCTCGCCAAAAGTTCAGCGAACACACAAGAGACTGTGCTTTTACGACCCTCTGACTATCTAGCTTCCGATGATTCCGCCGTTTTTGCGAGTGATCACAATCGTGCAGTCTCGTGGCACAGGGCCGCTAGCACCCGTATAAGGAGCCGGGAAATTACTAATCGCCGGGCTACCGTCACCAGGGTGTTGCAAGTTGACAAACATCGTCTTGCGATCTGGAGTGACCGTCACACCTGTAACTTCGCTTCCTGCGACACCTGTGAATAGTCGTCGAATTTCTTTAGTTTTCGAATTGGCGACGAGCATTTGGTCATTGAACTTGCCCGGCTGCTCACCATCTGTTTGAACGAAAACACGATCATCAGAGTCAACCCAGATGCCATCGGGTGAACCAAACATTTGACCGCCTTCGTCGAATGTTTGGTTTGCCAAGAGGAAAATATCCCAAGTGAATGTCATACCAAGGTATTGACTCGCATCTTTCCAACGCACGATGTGGCCATATGTGTTTACTTTTGTCGGATTCGCTTTGTCTACCGCAGCTTTGCCAACTGTGCCTCGTTGCGTGTTGTTCGTCAACGTCACATACATTTCGCCAGTCTTTGAACCAGCGATCCATTCTGGTCGATCCATTTTCGTGGCGCCAACGACATCGGCTGCCATGCGTGTGTAGACCAAAATTTTATCGAGTGTCCATGTTGACAACGCCGGATTGCTCGGGCTCAGTTCAAGCCATGCTCCTGTGCCATCGTCATTGAACTTGGCTACATAGAGCGTGCCCTCGTCAAGAGGACTAACACCGGCTTTGATCATCGACTTCCAGTTTGACTTTGAAACAAACTTGTATACATAGTCAAATCGCTCGTCATCACCCATATAAACAACAATGCGACCGTCTTTGCCTTCGACGACTTCGGCACCTTCGTGCTTGACTCGACCGAGCGCAGAGCGCTTGATTGGTTGCGATCCTGGCTTGTTTGGATCAATCTCGACTACATAGCCGAAACGATTTGCTTCGTTTGCGTAATTGGCGTCAGACAAATCAAATCGGGCGTCAAACTTATGCCAATCGTAACCGAACCCTGCGGCCGCAATACCGTAACGCGCTTGCTCAGCATTCGGCTTCCATGTTGAAGACTTTGCACCGAAGTATCCGTTGAAGTTTTCTTCACATGTTAAGTATGTACCCCAAGGTGTCTTGCCATTTGCGCAGTTATTCATTGTTCCTTGGATTGGATTACCTGCTGCATTTTGAATCAACGCACTCTTAGCAACCGGCCCGCTTATTGTCGCAAGCGTATTGACATGCACTCGACGATTCTTTTTGCTTTTGGCTACCTTCCATTTGCCACCGACGTTTTCGATTGCTACAACAGATATGCCGTGAGCTGTTTGAGACAGCGCGACATCTGCCGCGCTTGTTGGAACACTCTTACCCATGATGTGACTAGTCGTGCCATATTCGTGATTTATGCACAACAAACCTTTTTTATCGTCACCGAAATACCACATACCGTCGTGACCAATGCCGATGCTCTGCTCTTGCTGAGCAGCGGTGAAACCTGCATAGTCAAATGATGTGCCGCTTCCGTCAAGTTTTTCACGCCATGGGATCAACACGCTGTATGAATATTCAGGCGCAATTGTCGGCATCGGGCTGCCCTGCAATGGGATCGATGTGAAACCAATTTTTGGCGACTTTGCTGCAATCACTTGAGGCGCACTCTTAGCGCTCGAACCATTTGACGCAGACGCCGATGCTATGCGGGCGCCAACAAATGTGAGTGCAGCACCAGCAAGCGAGCCCACCAAAAGTGTGCGCCTCGACATATAACTATTTACAACATCTTCGAATTCGCGATTATTCGACTTATTGCTTGCTTCTTCGTGCATTTCGTTAGTCATATAGCCCCTTGTTGATTTGGTTGAGTTACAACGGTGTGACCATATGCGACGTGGTTTAACTCAGAGAAGAAGACTGGCTAACAATTTATGACGACTAAATGAACAGATGTCGAAACATAATCGGCAAGAGTGCCGCATTCCCCATTGTGGAGCTGAGGGGAATCGAACCCCTGGCCTCTTCCATGCCATGGAAGCGCTCTACCAACTGAGCTACAGCCCCAATAAGAATCTTTACGCTACCCGACAGACGCACCGTCAAACTATTTAAACAATTAACTTACGAGGCGCCAGCTGACTGATGGGACATCTTGATAAAGGCGCTCGATCTCATAAAACCGTCGAGTTTCGTCATCAAAAATGTGCACGACAACACTGCCGTAATCGATCAAGATCCATTGCTGTTCTGAAACGCCCTCACTTGATAGAGGTGAACGTCCGGTTTCGCTGCGCACAGCATCAGTGATTGCATCACTAATTGTTCTAACTTGCCGTTTATTGCCAGCACTAGCGACAACAAACAAATCAGTGATCGCCAAAATTTCACCGACATCTAAAACAGTTACATCTGTTGCTTGTTTTTCGTCAGCGGCTTTTGCGGCAATAGTCGCAATGCGTAAGGCATCTGATTGTGGCTGGTAAGTACTCATTCGTCGGAAGGCACAACAGTAGTGGCGGGAAGTTCAGGATTGTCTGTTGAAAACGACACAAATGACAACCCAAGAACTATTTGCAGATCGACACCCTGCACTCTTTCTCCAGTTTTAACTGCTTGCGTGTTGCCGATATATTCGCCGAGCCCTAATTTTGCCAACACAGTCGAGTCAACATAACGAACTTCGGTCACTTCGGGCGGTGGACCAGGCACTTCGCGAACAAGAGCAATGTTGAAACCCATCGCAACAAGGCGACGCACAATTTCACGACTAATCGCAGCATCATTAAAAGGACTATCAATTTGCACAGTTAGCCCACCAGAAACGCCAGACCCAGTAATTGAAGTCGGTGCAACACTGGCCATAATCATTGTTACTTCTGACGAATCGATGCTGAACATATCTAAACCACTTGGATTATCAATGCCTGCTGGCACTTGAGTAGCAGCGAATTGCCAAACCTGAATCGGCCCCGAAAATAATCGCCGAGCGAAACCAGAGATGTCGAGTGGCGTGTTCAAAACATCAACTTTTTCAGCATCCAGATTCAGCCCGAGCCCAACAGCATTAGCGACGGCAGTCCAAACGGATTTGTGATGATTAAATCTTGCGGCTTCGCTTTGGTCAATTTCGCGAGCAAGAAGAATATTGACAAGAGCCATCGTGTCGGCATCTGATTTGCCGGTTTTTTTAATTGTTGTTGTTGCCCCATCTGCAGATGTGTTACGCACATCAGAATCAAGAAGTATTTCTACCGACCCAACTGGCTTTAGCAGATTAATTAATTCTCCACGACCCAAAATACCCACAGCGGTAAACGAGACATCGAGTAGCCCTTCAACGTCAGCGACGAAAGCCGACGGATCATCGGCCGTATACGAATCAAAAACTCGACGCGGCGTTTCGCCTTCGCTTACTGCTGCTTTTGCTTTTGCAGGAACTGAAATGATTGTGCCACCGAGACTGTCGCCCGACAGCGCGATCACATTGATGGTCGTGATCTCGTTTGAACTATTTACTGTTGCTAAAAGTGCAACCGGAGTATCTAAAATTTTTAATTCTTTAACGTTGTTGACATTAATACCGTTATCAGAATTAAGCACCGAGTTGTAACCAACAACAAGACCGGCAGGCAATATCAATGCCCCGAAGATGCCGCAACATAATGCAACGAGCATCCGCTGTTTTTGTCTTTGCGGAATTGCCGTCACTTTTTTGACCCGTATAAACCGCGCGCAGAAATAACTTGCATCACTTCGTCAGAGATTAAATATTCAAGCGGTCGCCCATCAACGAAACGAGCGCGCAGGTCTGATGAACTCACTTCGAGCCTTGGCACCTCGACACGGTTCCAGGTGAACTCGCTCGGCGGCATAAGCGGCGAACCAGGTCGGTCAACAACAACCAATGTTGAAAGTTTGGCGATTTCATTTGAGCGTTGCCACGTGCCAAATTTTGCTGCGGCATCATCGCCGACGATCGTGAAGAGTTCGGCGCCCGGGTAACGCACACTTAACGCGGTCAAAGTATCAGCCGTAAAACTCGGACCGCCGCGGGTGATTTCGTCATCACCGGCAACAAGTCCATCAACGTCCTTGATTGCTGCTCGAACCATCGCCAATCGATCAACTGCACTGGCAACTTCGCGAGTTGCGTGCTTTTGCCATGGGTCGTTGGCGACCATCAGTATGACAATGTCGAGTTTGAGCACATTGCGCACGTTTACTGCCGTAACTAGGTGACCTAAGTGTGGAGGGTCAAATGTTCCCCCAAACAGTCCGACACGCATTGGCACTATCAAAGTGTATGAGTTCAGGTATCCGTCAGAGTTAATTGAATGAGTGAAAGCCATATAAACCTTGAGGAAAATAATTCATAAAAATTTCACTTACCTCTTGCACAAAAGTTGCCGATGCCCTAATGTAACTAGTCCCCGAATACCCCCCATAACCCCCTACTC
>JAEMRY010000021.1:0-14223 GCA_016463105.1 Ilumatobacteraceae bacterium
AGATCTGGTGAAACGCCGAGCCATGCCGCAACGAACGTGCGTGCTTCGTCGTGAAGTTTCGGCAGGGTAGTGCGAAAAAATAAATTTGGGTTGCTCTCTTCGAGTTGTTGAATTTCGCGCTGGGCAGAAGCAACGATTTTCGGCACTGCGCCAAATGAACCGTGATTTAGATGTGCGATCTGCGGTTCAAGGCTCCACATCTCACGATATTTGTTCACGCCCAAGACGCTAACCGCTGGCGATTTATCTGCACAGTTATTTGGCGATGAAGTCGCCGAGCACTTTTGTCGTGCGCTTGAGCGACTGTTGAAGTTCGGCGCGAGTTGAACCTGTGATGTCGTTGTTTTTTAGGTCATCGAGCACTGAGCGAATTTGCCAGCCCGAAATGCGATCAACCCAAGTCGGTATAACAACTGGTTGATTGACGATGACCTTGCCGTCAGGTTGCAGTGTGATTTTTGTTGTGACAATCGCACCGTCTTGTGTGCTGGCCGGCCATGGTGGATCTTTTGGCACTGTGGGCATATTGGATAAAAAATTTCCAAGTCCGTAGATAACCCAAGTGTCGTTGACCTTCTTTATCGGTTGTAAGACATGAGCATGACTGCCAATAATCAGATTAACTTCACCAGATTTTGTGATTTCGTCAGCGATCTTTTGTTGAAACGAACTTGGAGCCGTCTCGCGTTCGTTTCCCCAGTGCATGCTGACGAGCACAACCTGCGCGCCAAGTTCGCGGGCTAGATGCGAGTCACGCACGATGCGATCTGAATCTATTAATGCTGAACGCCAGGTTTCGCCGTTGGCAGCAGCTAGTCCGTTGTAACTAAATGTGTATGACATGTGCGCAACTTTGATGCCGTTCACCTCAAAAACATTTGGTTCAATCTCGATTGGAGTGCGAGCCATTCCAGTATGTGAGATACCAACACGGTCAAGAGCATCCAGAGTTGTGTCGATACCACGTGTGCCACGATCCATTGCATGATTGCTGGCGGTGCTACAACGGTCGTAACCGGCGTCTGCGAGCGCATCAGTGATTTCGATTGGCACACCAAAGAATGGATATGTAGATAGTTCTTCGTCTGGCGGGGCGATTGGTGTTTCAAGATGGCATATCGCCAGATCGACACTCGAAAGAATCGGCTTGACTAATGCAAACATCGGGCGAAAGTCGTAGCCGGTTGTGTCGCCCGTAGCCGCGGCATTGCGCTGCGCACCGCGCCATAACGGGCTGTGTGGCAATGTGTCGCCACTGACTGCAATCGTGAAAGAAAAATCGCTTTCCAAAGTACTAGAAGTACTAGTAGTAGTAGAAGTAGTAACCGCAGTGCTGGGTACAACAGTTTCGATTGTTGTGCTTATTGAATCAGAGGTGACCAAACTAGGCGAGCCTGATGTGCACGAGCCCAATACGAAAATTGCAACGCAGAATTTAATTGACCGTTGCAAAAATCTGCTCGTTTCTAAACGCAGTTTGAGAATTGTGATTTATGCCTGTGGGCCGCGTATAAGTTTTCCTGGCAACTCGCCAGTGAACTCATCGTGGTCAACAGTTTGTATGCCATTAACAAGAGTTGCAACATAACCGCGCGCAGTTTGAACAAGTCGACGACCTTTTGCAGGCAAATCAAAGACGACTTTTGGATTATCAAACCCGAGTGATTCAAAATCAATCACATTGATATCTGCACGCAAACCAGGCACGATTGCTCCGCGATCAAGCAGCCCATGCAACTCGGCGGTGTCGCGCGTTTGGCGTTTGACCATGTGCTCGAGTTCAAGTCTTGGGCCACGCTCGCGGTCTCGCACCCAGTGAGTCAACATGAATGTCGGCATGCCTCCATCGCAGATCACGCCGCAGTGCGCGCCAGCATCGCTCAGCCCGTTACGAGTATTTGGATGCTGCAACAATTTATGAGTCATTGATAAATCGCCGTATGCATAATTTAAAAACGGACGATAAATCATGCCGGTGCCACCACCCGAAAGCAAGTGATCAATGATTACTTCAAAAGGCAATCTGCCTGTTCGAGACGCAATGCCCGCAACTGATTGCTCGCGAGTCGGTTCGTAATCGATTGTTGCTGAAGTAATCGGAAACATCGTGTGAAAATTATCGCCAACAAATTGTTGAAAGAAACGATGTGTTGGCTGCTCTTGAGTTAGCCGTTCGCGACGAGCAGGCTCTGCAAGTGCAATCGCTCGTTGAGCAATCGGCAAATTTGCCACTTCGGTATATGCATTGTGCATCATCAGTGGGTGGACAGTGCCCTGTAAGAACATAATTAAACCGATGCTGCGACCAGCAACTTGTGCTTCTATTTTTTCACCTAAGCGCGCCGACTCTTCGATTAGAGCGAGAGTCTCGCGCCACAACTCAGCGTCATCGGCAGGTTGATTTAAGTTAATGCTCATTTTCACTCCGGTGCGTCGCGTCAGTTCGCGCATCCAACCCCATTCATCGCCAGGCACTCGCCAATGTTCTGCAGCCATCTGAAATATTCCGTGACCAGCACGACGGATTCCTTCGGCGATGCCATACAACTCATCAGGTTGAGCACTCGTTCCAGGCACGTATTCGCCGTTTTTGCTTTTATGCAAAGAAGTTCGCGAAGTTGAAAAGCCAAGAGCACCAGCGCGCAACGCTTGCTCAGTCAGCTGAGACATTTTGTCGATGTCATCAGGTGTTGCATTTTCATTATTCGCACCGCGATCACCCATGACAAACGCACGAAGTGCACCGTGACCAATTTGTGCTCCGAGATCAATCACGCGCTTGCGTCGGTCGAGTGCGTCGAGATATTCAGGAAACGACTCCCAATCCCATTTGATTCCTTCGGTCATCGCGGCACCAGGGATATCTTCGACACCTTCCATCAATTCGATTAACCATTCGTGTCGTTCAGGAACTGCTGGTGCAAAACCCACGCCGCAGTTTCCCATCACTGCAGTTGTTACACCGTGCCAACTGCTAGGTGTCAACCATGGATCCCAAGTTGCTTGCGCGTCGTAATGTGTATGCACATCTACCCAACCTGGCGCAACAAGCATCGCGTCGGCGTTAATTACATGTGCCGCATGTGCAGTGGATGCTTTTAACGCTGGAGTAATTTCTGTGATGAGTCCGTCTTTGATCACGATGTCTGCAGGTCGTTGTGGTGCACCAGTGCCGTCAACAAGTGATGCATCGCGGATCACAGTTGTAGCCATGAGCCAAGCCTAGATGCGTAAGTTGGATGACGTATTAGGGTGTTTAGCCATGGAGATTAATAATTCATTCGAAGTAAAGGCCCCGATTGATGTTGCATGGGCAACGCTTACAGATTTAGCCCGAATTGCGCCATGTTTGCCAGGTGCGACGCTGACCAGCGTCGAAGGTGACATATATAAGGGTCACGTAACTGTGAAGGTTGGGCCAATTGTCGCCAAGTTTGGTGGCCAAGCAATCTTTCAAGAACGAAACGACACAGAACACCGTGCCGTATTAAAAGGTGATGGTCGAGATTCAACCGGCAAGGGCAACGCGTCGGCAATAATCACTGCCCAACTTGAAGTTGTCGACGCCAACACAACTCGTTGCACAGTGACTACTGACTTGACGATCACGGGCAAAATCGCACAGTTTGGTCGTGGTGCACTTGCCGATGTCAGCGACAAGTTGCTTAAACAGTTCGTGATCAATCTTGAGACCACAGTGTTATCGCAAGAAATAAGCAAAACTGAAGTAACGACTGATTTAATAGTCGAAAATAAGTTGGTTCAGAATACGCTCGTCGAAAATGCACCGCTGAATTTGCTTGGCTCCACCGGCTTGTCACTCGCTTTGCCAATCCTCAAGCGCATCGCACCAGTTTTAATTCTCGTGGCTGCTGTAATCGCCTGGTTCGTTACGCGCTAAAACGCACGCAGCTAAAAACTATTTTGGCAAATAGGCGAGTATTGCATCGTGCAACAGTGAGTTAGAAGTAATTAATGAGTTCGCACGCCAGTCAGGTGTGCCGATGCGATCGCTAAATTTGCCACCGGCTTCTTGAACAATCGGCACAAGCGCCGCGATGTCATATGGCGCTAAACCGATACTGTCGATTGCGACATCAACAGCACCTTGGGCGACCAACATGTGTTGCCAGAAATCGCCATATCCGCGCACGCGAGAAACATCTTGTTGTAATTGTGTAAGTGCGGGCGTCGCACCGAGTGCGTCCCATCCCTTGTTTGCGGTGATGCTCAAACTTGCACGGCGCAATGTGTCGACTTTGCTGACACGAATCGGTGACGAATTATAAAACGCCCCGCCGCCGACATAAGCCCACCAGCGCATTTGAAGTGCAGGCGCCGAAACGACACTCAGCACAGGCACATTGTTTTCGACGAGTGCAATCAATGACGCCCACACCGGCACGCCATGCACGAAATTGCTTGTGCCATCAATTGGATCAATCACCCACTGAAACTTTGCATCGCTTGGCCCGACGATGCCGTGCTCTTCACCGTAGACACTGTGACTTGGCCGCTCGGCGAGCAAAATATTTGTTATCGCAGTCTCAGTCGCACGATCTATTTCGGTCACTTCACTTTTGTCGGCTTTGCGCTCGACAGTAAAAGTGCGAGCGTTGAAGCCAGCAAGGCTTACTGCATCAGCAGCGTCGGCTAACCGAATCGCCAGTGCAAGTTCGTCAGCCAAATTCATTTCTAAATTATTCTGAAGTCACGGTTGCAAGTTTTGTGATGGTTTCAACAAGTGAGTCAGCGTCAAGACCGAATTGTTTTAAAATTGCAGCAGGTTTGGCCTGAGGCGTGAACTTAGTTGGTAATCCAAGAATCTCGATTCGAGGATGAACTGATCCTTCGATGTTGTTTACTGCATCGGCGAGCATCATTCCGATGCCACCATCTCGAATGCCATCTTCAATAGTTACGACAACACAATGCTTAGATGCATCGCTGATCATCTGCAGATCTGCTGGCACGCAACAACGAACGTCCCATAAGGTGATTTCAATACCTCGTTCTTTAAGTATGTCCACTGCTTTTTCGGCGGCGTCAACCATTTTGCCGATTGCTAAAACACAAACATTTGGCACGCCAGAGGTTCGCAATTTGCGAGCCTGCAAACCAGAACCAACTTCTTGCTCACTGACAATTCTGGCCAAGCCTTTTGGATAACGAATCGCCACAGGGCCAGAGTCTGCGAGTGCAACTGAATCTTCGAGCATCTTGGCTAAATCTTGTGCACTTGACGGTGCGAATAGTCGCATGCCCGGCACTTTAGAAAGTATCGCCATATCAAAAATGCCGTTATGACTTGGGCCATCGTCGCCAGTAATGCCGGCGCGGTCTAAACAAAAAATTACTGGCAAGCGGTGTAACGCAACATCGTAAACAACTTGATCCCACGCACGATTGAGAAATGTCGAATACAACGCAATAACTGGCCGCAGCCCACCCATTGCCATGCCTGCTGCTGCAGTTACGGCGTGTTGTTCGGCAATACCAACATCTATAAAACGATCAGGAAAGCGCGACTGAAACGGCAACAAACCTGTTGGTCCAGGCATCGCGGCGGTAATTGCAATCACGCGTGCATCTTGTTCGGCAATTTTGATTATCGAATCTGCAAATACTTGGGTGTACCCAGTCGGCAAAGATTTTGGTGGACCCGTAACCGGATCAAAAATTGGTGCATCGTGCAAATTCTTCTCATCGTCGTCTTCTGCTGGCGGGTAGCCACGACCTTTTTGTGTGATCACATGAATCACTAACGGTCCTTCTTCGACGCGTAATGTTGCCGATTTTAAAGCGTGTTCGAGTTCTTCTTGATCGTGACCATCTATTGGTCCGATGTAGCGAACACCGAGTGCTTCAAAAAAAGCAGTTGGTTGCAAGTATTCGCGAATGCCAGCTTTGAATGCTTCAAGGCCACGTTCAGCCTGTTGACCAACAATCGGCAACTCGTAAAGAAATTTTTCGAGTTTGCGTTGACGACGAACATAAACCGGGTTCAACCGAATATCTGTGAGCGCGCGCGAAAGTTTTTTTGTAAGTCGATCTTGTGGGCGAGTCATGCCATCTGTTGTGTCGAGTGCGTTGGGCGCTGTGCTCACGCTAATTGGGCTCGTTAAGTTAGAAATTGTCGGTGCATACGAGCGACCGTTGTCATTCAGCACGATGATCACGCGACGCTTCGAGTGACCAAGATTGTTCAGCGCTTCATAGGCCATGCCGCCTGTCAGTGAACCGTCACCAATCACTGCAACAATGTGTCGGTGACTCGATGTTTCAGAAACGTCGCGTGCAACGGCGAGTCCGTATGCATAACTCAAAACAGTTGATGCGTGACTATTTTCTATGAAGTCATGCACACTTTCTTCGCGACTTGGATAGCCCGAGATACCACCGGCTTGTCGCAAAGTACTAAACCCCCCACGACGACCAGTAACAATTTTGTGCACATAAGCCTGATGACCTGTGTCCCACAAAATTGCATCTCGCGGAGATTCAAAAACTCGGTGTAGAGCGAGTGTCAGTTCTACCGCTCCTAAATTAGAACCAAGATGTCCACTATTTTTTGCAACCGATTCAACAATGAAATCACGAATTTCGCTGGACAATTCGGCGAGTTGCTCGTAGGTTAAGTTCGCAAGATCACTTGGTTGTCGAATATCTGAGAGCGCCATAGCGCCCTTAACGCTAGTGCCGAGTTGTCGGATGAGTTCCGGCGATTTGGGATGCAATACGACCTTGGTTGAAATAATGAATTTCAGTTCCCATGAAATAAGCCACAGCAAACGCTATTAATCCACCAACTCCATCAATCCAAAAGTGATTGCCGGTAACGATAATGCACAACATTGTCACGCTCGGATAAATCAATAGCGCAAGACGCATCCATAATTTTCGTGCGATTGGCCAGAGGCCAAACGCACACCATGTCGCCCAACCAATATGTAGTGACGGCATTGCCGCATATTGATTAGTCAGTTTGCTCGCAGGCCCGCTGTCGAATGCCCATGGTCCACCGAATTCTTTTACTGTGTCGATAAAACCAAAATTTTCTGCATCGTTACGTGTGCGCAGTTCAGTAGTGATGCACTGAGCACCATAACCGGCGTCAGGGCATGGAGCATCGAGCAATCGGGGTGGCATTAACGGAAACAGTGAGAAGCCGATGATCGCGAGTGCGGTCATTATCGCGAGAGTATTTCGCCATTGACCGAAAACCGACGGTCGAAGTTTATAAAGTGCGATGAACACACCCAGTGTGACAAAAAAATGTGCAGTTCCATAATAGACATTCATTGTTTTGATAAACCAAATGTGTGGCAAGAACCAATCCTGAATAGTTTCTTCGTGAAATAATCCAATCCACCGCTCAAAACGAATAACTCTTAGTGCATTGGTGAATGCATGCTCGGGCACTGAGACACCTTCGACAAGCGTCGAACCAAATCGATTTCGAATCAGGGTGTAAATCGAATAGAAGGCACTGATGATCAGTGCTTCTTTCCACCACACCATCCGATGTTCAAAATCGACGGGCAAAAGTGGGCGACGACCACGTTTTTTGATTGTCTTCGAATTCGCATTATCCACAATTAGAGAATACGGCGTACAACAAGTTGTGAAGAGTTTGCTGCGCCTAGGCTGTGGTAATGGCTGAGACGCAAAAAACAGAACCGCTAGTTGCCCCAGATGTATTAGAGCGGGTGCTCGCTAAAGGGCGCAGTACGGGTGCTGAGTTCGCAGAAGTGTATATAGAGGACAAACGCTCGACATCTGCTGGTCTTGATGACGGCAAGGTTGAGCAAGTTACTTCTGGTCGTGATCGTGGCGCAGGTATTCGAGTTGTGGCAGGCGAGACAACTGGTTTTGCTCACACTTCAGATTTATCAGAGCGAGGTTTGCTTGCCGCCGCAGAGGCTGCAGCAATGGCTGCCAAGCAAGGGGGAGGCGGTGTCAACAAAGTTCAACTTGGTTCGATGTTGCGACATTCGGTCAACAATATAAAAATTTCTCCAGATGGTGTAGAAAAATCTCGCAAAGTTGAACTGTTGAAACGCGCTGACGCTGCTGCACGGGCAGTGAACTCGGCCATCGTGCAAGTATCTGCCGGCTACGGCGACTCGCTTCGACGAATTTTAATTGCCAACAGCAACGGAGTACTCAGTGCTGATGATCAGGTTCGTACGTTATTGCGAGTCAGTGTTGTTGCTACTGGTGATGGTGGCATGCAAACTGGCTACGACTCACTCGGCCACACAATTGGTTTTGAAATGTTCGACGAAAATGATGTTGAAGAGTTGGCAATTCGCGCAGCCAAACAAGCAGTAACAAAACTCAGCGCACGACCTGCACCATCTGGATCAATGCCAGTAGTTATCAAGCGTGGTAGCGGTGGAGTTTTATTTCATGAAGCATGTGGACACGGACTTGAAGCCGACCTCGTCGGTAAAAGTGCAAGCGTGTATCGCGGCAAGATGGGTGAACTTGTTGCATCACCACTTGTGACGTTGATTGACGACGGCACGATGACTGCCGAGTGGGGCGCAATCGGAATCGACGATGAAGGTCATCCATCTCAGCGCAACACGCTGATCAAAGATGGCGTACTCACCGACTATATGTGGGATTATTTGCGTGCACGAAAAGAAGGTCGCGCGCAAAGCGGCAATGGTCGACGCCAGAGTTATCAGCATCTGCCGATGGTGCGTATGACGAATACTTTCGTGCTCAATGGCAAAGAAGATCCAGATGACATTGTTCGCGACACTAAACATGGTGTCTACATCGCCAAACTCGGCGGTGGACAAGTTGATACGGCAAGTGGTGATTTCGTATTCGGCATGACCGAGGCTTACTTGATTGAGAACGGTGAAATAACCGAGCCGCTTCGTGAAGGAAACTTAATTGGCAATGGTCCAGAAGTTTTGAAAGATATCGATCTGCTTGGCAACGATTTCGCAATGGGCAACCCTGGCATGTGTGGCAAAGATGGTCAGGGTGTGCCTGTCGGTGACGGTCAGCCAACACTTCGCGTGAAATCGCTGACAATCGGCGGCACCGCAGCATGAGTTCTGGTGTTTCAGAATTGCAAGCACTCGCAGACTCGGTAGTTGGTTTAGCAAAATCTGGTGAGCAAATTGAAGCGTATGTCTCACGCGGAGGAGAAACTTCAGTTCGGGTTTACGAAGGCGAGGTCGAGCATTTTGTTTCGGCACAAAGTGAAGGCATCGGAATTCGGATTATCAAAGATGGTCGAACAGGTTTTGCGTATGCGGGCACGCTTGAAGCTGATGCAGTTGCCGAAGTTCTCGCTGAAGCGCGTGACAATATTCAATTCGGCACTTTAGATGAGTGGGCCGGGTTGGCAGAACCAGATGGTGTCGCGCAGATTCCACAAAAGTTTTGGGACGAAGATCTTGCGAATTATCCAACAGATCAAAAAATTTCAATTACCAAAGAACTAGAAAAACTAACTTTGGCGGCTGATGCTCGAGTGCGAGCCGAACAGTCAAACTACGAAGATGGCTGGGGAGAAACAGCAGTATCCACAACAACGGGGATTCGTGAGAGTGGTCGGGGCAACTCGTGTTATGTGTCTGTGGCGACGCTCGCTGATGACGGCGACGAAGCGCAAACTGGTTTTGGGTTTTCTGTTGGTGACTCACCAAAAGAATTTGATCTAAACAAAGCTGCTCGTGAAGCGGCCGATCGCGCCACACGTTTGCTCGGTGCAACAAAACCAGCAAGTAAGAAAGTCACAATTGTTTTAGACCCGTATGTCACATCGCAGTTCATCAGTATTTTGTCGAGTGCATTAAACGGCGAAAGCCTGGCCAAAGGTCGCAGTTTGTTCGCCGATCGTCTGAACCAACAAGTTGCAGACGCGCGATTCACGCTTGTCGACGACCCGACTAACAAGTTGGCATATACGGCAACAGATATTGACGGTGAAGGTCTGGCTGCGCGACGAAACGTATTAATCGAAAATGGTGTGCTAAAAAAATTCGTGCATTCGAGTTACAGTGCGCGTCGCATGAATACGCAGAGCACAGGCAACGCCGTACGCGGGGGTTTTGCTGGTTCGCCAGGTGTTGGATGTCTAGCGATGCAAGTTCGGCCAGGCAATAAAACCCAAGCCGAATTGATTGCTGCAATCGATGATGGTGTGTTGATTCAAGATGTTTCTGGAATGCACAGCGGAGTCAACACGATTTCGGGCGATTTTTCGACCGGTGCGTCTGGAATCGTAATTAAAAATGGCACGCTTGGTGCACCAATTCGCGAATTCACGATTGCATCAACACTGCAAAAAATGTTGTTGAACATTGTTGATCTCGGTAACGACATCGACTGGTTGCCGATGCGCAGTGTGGGGCTTTCTCTTGTAATCAGCGACATCATGATGAGCGGTTCTTAAGAATCATGTCAATCCTGCACGCAATCGTGCTGGGTATTGTGCAAGGGCTTACAGAGTTTCTGCCGATTTCTTCAAGCGGTCATCTAGAAATTGTGCCCTGGCTGTTTGGCTGGAGTGATTTTGATAGTGCAGCCACAGAAAAAGCTTTTGACACGGCTTTACATTTAGGCACTCTTGTTGCGGTTCTGATTTATTTGCGTGCTGATTTGTTTTTGTATGTTCGTCAAGGCTCACAAATAATATTTCGCCCTAAACAACCTCTAACTGCAGTTGGCCGTCGAGCATGGTTGCTGGTTCTATCTGCTGTGCCTGCTGGCATCGTTGGCGCGGCATTTGAAGACAAGATCACTGAGAAACTTGGTAGCCCCGCGCTGATCAGCGTGAGTCTGATTGTTTTTGGTCTTGTGCTTATTTGGGCTGATCGGCGAGCAACATTCAAAAATAGTTCAGAATCAGCCGAGTCGTTAACGACGCGCGACGCACTCGTTATTGGTCTGGCACAAGTATTGGCGCTCAACCCCGGCACTTCGCGATCGGGAATCACGATTACTGCCGCACGGCTTTCTGGATATTCGCGCGAGGCTGCTGCGAGGTTGTCATTTTTGATGAGCGTGCCGATTATCTCAGGGGCAGTCGTGTTCTCGGTTGCAAAACTTATGCGTGACGGGGTTCCGGATGGTTTGCTTGTGCCAATGATTGTCGGAATCGTGACGGCTGCAATCTCAGGATTCTTGGCGATGTCATCGATGATTCGTTTCGTGCAGACAAAAACTTTCGCACCGTATGTTGTTTATCGTTGCGTGATCGGTGCCGGAGTTTTGATCGCGCTCGCAACAAGCTGGCGCTAGCCGACTAGAGCTAGCCGACTAGAGCTAGCCGACTAGAGCTAGCCGACTAGGACCAGCGTAACTATGCCTAATGCTGAAGCATTAGCGATTTGCGGGGCTTGATTAGATTGCACCGCAAGCACCACGGTTTCGGCGTGACCAGATTGCAAAGAAACATCAATCACTAAAACTCGGTCAAGTACAACTGCCGCATCAATGATCACGTCGACATAATCGCCTGAGCGAAGTTGTGGCAGAGGCCCAACACTTTGCATTGCAACTGCTCGAAACCCCGCAGGTATTTCGTAGCGCGAATCTTGAACCGCAGTAACTTGCGTGTCAGCAGAAAAAGAAAGTGCAGTTACTAAATAAAATAACGCACTCAATATTGAGAGCAAAATAATTACGATTCGTTGTCGTGAAGCATCGCGACACAACGCATGCCACTGATCAATGAGTTTTGTTCGCATGGCTAGAGGCCATGTGTGCCAGTTATTCGCTTTTGGCTGGACTAGCTTTCGTTTCGGTTTTTGTCTCGCTCTTTGTTTCGGTTTTCGTTTCAGGCTTGCTGGCAGTCTTTTCGCTACCTGTCGAGGTCGTACTTGTGCTTTCGGTGCTTGTTGTAGTGGCAGTCGAGTTTGCTGAAGAACCAGAATTTGAACTTGCCCCAGTTTTAGAACCCGTTGCGCTGTCATTTTTGTAGAACCCACCACCCTTAAAAGTGATGCCAACTGGTGTGAAGACTTTTTTGACCGGACGCATCTTGCCATCTGATGGATGTGAGGCTTCGGTCAGTGCGTCGTCAGTAAATGCTTGGTGCACCTCGATGGTCTCACCTGAGTCAATGAACTTGTAAACATAAGTGGGCATAGGGCTTTTGATTCTATGATGAATGTGTGGCTGTACGCACTGCGGTGATTCCTGCGGCCGGAATGGGCACTAGGTTCCTTCCAGCCACGCGTGCGATACCAAAAGAGTTGCTACCTATATATGACACCCCGGCGATTCAATTTGTAATCGACGAAGCGGCTGCGGCGGGCATGCAACGAGTCGTGATCGTCACCAGTCGAGCCAAGCCGTCAATCGAGAAATATGCAGCCTCTGCCAGCACAGACAAAGTTGCAGTCAGCGTTGTCTATCAAGATTCACCACTTGGTCTTGGTCATGCGATTAGTTGCGCACGTGATGCAGTTGCGGGTGAGCCGTTTGCAGTTATGTTGCCCGATGAGATAATGGGCGACTCTTCACTGATCAAAGAACTCGTCAAACTTTATGAAAAAACGAGTAAGAGCAGTATTGGATTAAAAAAAGTTCCTCCAACTGAAGTCTCAAGTTATGGCAATGTCGGAACTAGTGATACATCTAGCGAAAACGTAGTCACGATCAATCGAATAATTGAAAAGCCAAAACCTGCCGAAGTCGTCAGCGACTTAGTGATTATCGGTCGCTATGTTTTGGCGCCAAATATTTTTGATCACCTAGCCGCAATTAGACCAAGCTCAAATGGTGAGTTGCAATTAACTGATGCACTTGCTCTGCTAGCAGTTGAAAGTCAATTACTTGGTATCGTCAGCGATATCACTAGATACGACACGGGCACACCGATGGGCTTGTTGCGTGCCGTAATAGAGATCGCACTTGGTCGCAAAGATATTGGTCCGCAATTACAGACATGGCTCGAGAATAAATTTCGAAGCTGATTTATAGAAACGAACCGGAGACTATTTTGAGTTCAAATAAAAGCGCAAGTTTCGCGGCAACAGTTGAGCCGAGCGAAGTTGGGTTTGATCCAAGTCGCCTAGCAAAAATTGATAGTCACTTTAATCGCTACGTAGACGAAGGTCGCTTGGCCGGCTATGCAGTTGCAGTTGCTCGTCATGGCAAAGTTGCTCACTTCTCAATGTATGGCTCAAAAGATTCTGAAACTGGTGAACCAATCACCGACGACACGATGTATCGCATCTATTCAATGTCGAAGCCGATCACTTCGGTTGCATTGATGATTCTCGTAGAACAAGGTCTGTTGCAACTAACTGATCCAGTCAGCAAGTTCATCAAGTCATTTGGCGACACTCGCGTTTGGAGTACCGGCACCGTACTCAAACCATTAACAGCGGCACTTACAGAGCCAGTGCGTATTTGGCATCTGCTTACACACACAGCAGGTTTGACCTATGGATTTTTGTACACAGATGTCGTAGATGATATGTATCGACGCGCTGGCTTTGAGGCAGGTGTTGCTTTTCATGATTCGCTCGAAGTTGTCTGCGATAAATATGCAGCGTTGCCGTTGTTGTTTCAGCCAGGTTCAAGTTGGAACTACAGCGTGGCTACCGACATAGTTGGTCGAGTTATTGAAGTAGTTTCGAAAATGCCGCTAGATGAATTTTTAGAAAAAAATATTTTTGGCCCATTAGGTATGAGAGATACGGCGTTTCATGTGCCAGAAGAAAAGCGCTCACGCATGGCGTCGCTTTATGGATATCACGAGCCAACTCATTCGAAAGTCAAACTAAATAATTATGGCGATAACGCATTTTCGAAGCCAGAGTTTTTATCTGGTGGTGGTGGTTTAATTTCGACTGCCGCTGATTATTTTAAATTTATTCGGATGCTTGAAGGAAAGGGCAAACTCGGTGATGTTCGAATTTTGTCATCTCGCACGATTGAGTTCATGACGCAAAATCATTTACCAAATAATGCAGACATCTCAACATTCGGCCGCCCGCTAGGTGAAGAAATTTTCTACGATGGGCTTGGCTTTGGTCTGGGCTTCTCGGTTGTCGTAGATATGGCCAAGAGTCGTGTGATGTGCCCGAATGGAACATTCGGCTGGGGCGGAATGGCCAGTACTGCATTTTGGGTTGACCCTGTCAATGAGGTCAGCGCGATGTTCTTCACACAGTTAGTGCCTTCAAGCACTTATCCGATTCGTCAGTATTTACGTTCTCTGGTTTACGCAGCACTAGTTGA
>JAEMRY010000021.1:14323-19544 GCA_016463105.1 Ilumatobacteraceae bacterium
GCACTTATCCGATTCGTCAGTATTTACGTTCTCTGGTTTACGCAGCACTAGTTGATTAAATAATGCGCTGAAAATTATTTGGTTCGTCAAGCACGAAACCAAACTTGTCAACTTTGACTTCAACTTCAGTGTTAGTGCCAGAACTTAAATAACGCCACTTATCTTGCGCCACCTTTGTGTACTGATGTGTTTGCTTGGTGATGCCAAGTGTCTCAATGTCGATCACCGCAACTGTGATTGTCGCGCTGTGGCCGATCAATAATGGCAATCTACGAATCGGTATGCAGTTTGTGAACGGCGTGTTGACAAAGTCGAGATCAGTACAGCCGTCGAGTTCGGTGCGGTGTGCACCGTTAATTTCACCCCATCGGCCATGGCTATCTGTGCCGAGCCATAAATCTGGGTCTTCAAGATCACGAAATAGCAGACACTGTTGAATTATCCAGCCAGCAGAAAGTCGCAAAACGAATTGTGCGTTGTCGGCACCGAGAGTGCCTTCGGCTGTCCATCCTTCGTTCTCCCAACGCAAATTTATGGCGCTCGTAAAAGATTTTTGTGACGAGTTCAAAGACTGCCACGACGCTGCATGACCAGAGGCCAAAAGTGGTTGATAAGCGTTCATCTCGGCGTTCATATTACGTAGCCTGCCGCCATATCTGTGGCGATACCGTCAGCGATGTGATTTCTCTAGCCGAAGCGCAAGAAATTGTCATTGGTGGTTGTGAGCCATTGAAACCGGTGCTCGCCGATTGTCGACAAATGACAGGTCGAGTCGTTGCACAAGATGTTGTCGCCACAGAATTTATTCCTCCGTTTGCAAACTCGGCAGTCGATGGTTTTGCGGTGCGAGCACAAGATGTTTCAACTGCCGGTATTGAACTCGACGTATTAGGTGTGATCGGCGCCGGACACGTGGCGAATTATGTAATTGGGGCAGGACAAGCCGCACGAATTATGACCGGCGCTCCAGTGCCGCAAGGCGCTGATGCGATCGTGATGATTGAAGATGCAACCGTGATTAGCCAAACTCGTGTGCGATTTAACAAAGCAGCAAAACTTGGCGAGGCGATTCGCAATATTGGCGAAGATGTCGATGCTGGCGATGTTGTGTTTACTGCTGGCTCAGTGATCAACAGTGCTGGCACTGGTGTGCTCGCGGGCATCAACGCGCGTCAAGTGTTGACGTATCCACGTTTGCGAGTAGCGATGCTTTCGACTGGCGATGAACTAGTTATTGACGGTGCACCGCTAAAGCCAGGTCAGATTCGTGAAAGCAATCTAACAATGTTGTCCGCGATGATTGCTGCCACTGACTGTGAAGTAATAAATCTTGGGATAATCAGCGACGATGAATCAAAACTTGAAACGGTGTTGCGCGAAGTTGCATTGCGGTGCGACGCAATAGTTACCAGTGGCGGTGTGGGTCAAGGCGACTTTGACGTTGTCAAGATTGTTTTATCGCGCATTGCACAGATGCAATGGATGCAAATGGCGATAAAGCCAGCCAAACCATTTGCGTTTGGCAAACTAACAACAAGCGACTCGCGAGTGATCCCGGTTTTTGGTTTGCCAGGTAATCCGGTCTCGTCAATGATTAGTTTTGAGTTGCTTGCTCGTCCGGCGCTTCGCAAGATGATGGGTCATACGCAGAACTTGATGCGACCAACCGTGCGCGCAATTGTTGATAAACAGTTGAAACGACGTCAAGATGGCAAAATTCATCTGATGCGAGTTTTCGGTTCGTTTGAGAATGACGGTCGTTTGCATGTTCGTGACACAGGACCACAAGGCAGTCACCAACTTGCAGCAACGGCTTTTGCGAACGGTTTGGCTCTCGTGCCAGACGGTGAAGGCTTAGTTGTGGGTTCCGAAGTAGAAGTGATGTTGCTCGGCTACTAGTCGCGCTAATAGGCTCAGTTCATGGAGATGCGATCATGGAGTTAATAGATCCGTTCGGCAGAACCGTACGCGATTTACGCATCTCAATCACCGATCGCTGTAATTTCAGATGTACTTACTGCATGCCCGAAGAGGGAATGACGTGGTTGGATCGCAAAGAGATTTTAACTTTTGAAGAGATTTATCGTCTGTCGACGATTTGTGTTGAGCGATTTGATGTTGACAGCATTCGACTTACGGGCGGCGAACCAACTGTTCGTGCACACCTGCCAGCTCTAGTTGAGAAACTTGCAAAGTTACGGGTTCCGCAATCAGCGAATTCTCCATTGGCTGGAAAGAACATAGATCTGGCGATGACAACAAATGGCGCAACTTTGCGCTTGATCGCTGATGAACTTAAGTCGGCTGGCTTGTCGCGAATCAACATCAGCCTCGATTCTTTGCAAAGTGAAAAATTCTTCAAAATTACACGCCGTGACCATCTCGCGAACGTCTTGGACGGCATCGATGCTGCAGTGCAAGCTGGTTTTGCGCTAGTCAAAATTAATGCAGTGATTCAACGCGGTGTTAATGATGACGAAATTATTGCGCTGGCCAGTTTTGGGCGCGAAAAACAAATCGAAATTCGTTACATCGAGTTCATGCCACTCGACGCACAAGGTCAGTGGCAACGCAATGATGTTGTGGGTCAAGATGAGATCGTCGCAACAATTAATAATGTTTATCCACTTGAACAAATATCTGCACGAGGGGCAGCACCGGCTGATCGCTGGAGATATCTAGACGGCGGTGGAACCGTTGGTGTGATCCCGTCGGTCACCAAACCGTTTTGTGGTGACTGCGATCGTGTTCGCCTAACTGCAGAAGGGCAGTTTCGAACTTGTTTGTTTTCTACATCCGAGTTTGATTTGCGCGCCATGTTGCGTGGCACTGCAACCGATGATGAACTTGCTGCAGAAATCAAGCGAGCAGTCGGCACAAAGTGGGCAGGTCATGCAATCGGCAACGTAACGTTTGTGCGACCAAAACGCTCAATGAGTCAGATTGGTGGCTAAGGGTGCAAATCAGAGATCATGTCTGATTTAAATTTTTCTCATCTTGACCCAATGGGTCGGGCCCGAATGGTTGATGTAACCCCAAAAGAGCCGACTCACCGTCGTGCGATTGCTCGGTGCAAAGTATTTATGCAACCAGCCACGACGGCGGCAATTGCTAACCGCGAAGTGAAAAAAGGTGATGTTTTAGCCGTGGCGCGGGTCGCCGGAATTCAAGCGTCCAAGCGAACCGCCGAGATGATTCCGCTATGTCATCCGCTTTTGGTGGGGGCTGTTTATATCAATTTCGAAATTGGCGATGACCACATCGCAGTCGAAGCTCAGGTCGACACAATTGATCGAACGGGTGTCGAGATGGAAGCTCTGCACGCCTGCTCGGTGGCGGCGCTGACGATCTACGACATGTGCAAGAGCGCCGATCGGGCGATGGTCATCGGAGATCTGACCCTGTGGGAGAAATCAGGTGGCAGGCAGGGCTTGTACCGTCGTGAAACTAGTCTCTAGTAATGCCAAAGCCCATATTTTATATGGGTTTCAGCCAGAAATTATCTCATAGATAGTCGTCCAATTAGCGATATTTCCTGTTTTGTGGTGGTTCTCCAATACACTTTGAGGACCCCATGAGCAAACTGATTTTGTTAATCGTTGGTGCAGCCTGGCTCGCAGTTCTTTTGCCACCGCTTGTACGCGCCCGAATCAATAACTCACCATCGATGTCGGTAAGCCATTTTCGTCGGCACCTTTATTCTTTGCAGAATTCAAACATCCGTAATCCGCAAAGTCATATGCGCGGCATGTCTCGAGAACTCGCACCAAACCAGCAACGCCAGCGCAGCATTAGCCACTTGTCTAATTTGACGAGCCCTATCTTGCGCCCACAGGGCACCAGGTCGCACCAAATCCAATCTGGAGAGTTCTACGCACGCGAACTGGTTCGCCAGCGTCGCCAACACACGGTTGTTGGCTTGAGTTCGGCAACTGTCATTTCATTGTTTTTGGCGTTTACGACGGGCTCAATTGTGCTTGTTTACGCTTTCACTTTGAGCCTGATCGGGCTACTTGGTTATTGCTATGTGTTGGTGCAGATGCGCGTCAAGCGTGACAACACCCGTTATTCGCGTAATTACCGCAATCACGCTGCTTAATTAGTCAGGGCTAGCGTTTAAAGCGCAGTTTGGGGCTGTAGCTCAGTTGGTAGAGCGGTACGTTCGCAATGTACAGGCCAGGGGTTCAATTCCCCTCAGCTCCACTTAACTTGCCATAATGGCTGAGAACAAAACGACTAGTTAACCGACTAGTTAATCGACTAGCTATTCAGCGGGGTATTTGAAAATGACAATGACTTGGAATGAAGCGAATCTCGCTGTTACTGCACCAGGGCAAATTTTTGAGTTGATCGATGCCGAAGTGATGGGTGTTCAGATGCAAGTTTTCAAAAACGCCCCCACACATTTGGGTCAGGTTTTTGCCGGTGCTCGCGGCCACGGTGAAAAGACGTTTCTCGTGTACGAAGGTGAGACATATTCATTTACGAAAGCAATGGATCAGATTGATGCACTATCGAATCTGCTCGTGAGCAGTTATGGCATCAAAAAAGGCGACCGAGTAGCCGTTGCAATGCGCAATTATCCCGAATGGGTGATGTCGTTTGCGGCAATTATTTCAGTCGGTGCAATCTCTGTATCGATGAATTCGTGGTGGGTCGAAGACGAAATGGATTTCGCGTTGCAAGACTCGGGAGCCAAAGTTTTAATCTGCGACCAGCAACGATTTGACATTGCGGCAAAGAGTTGCAAAAAGTTCGGTGTGAAAGTTTTGGTTGCCCGTGCTGAACAGCCACTGCCAACTGGTGTTGATGAATGGCAAGACGCATTAGCCCCACATTTGGCGGCAGGTTTGAAATGTCCAGTTATAGATATCTCTTCTGATGACGATGCAACAATTCTCTACACATCAGGCACCACTGGTCGTCCGAAAGGCGCAGTCTCGACACATCGCGCGATTATCTCTTCGCTGATGGCGTTCTCTTCGCGTAATTCTGTGTTGACTTTGTCGGGCACGAAATTAAAAGAAGTTACGGGCCCCGAGATTCCAACTTCGTTTATTTTGATCGTGCCATTGTTTCATGTCACTGGTTGCGTGCCGGTAATGATGAGTTGTTTTATCGCTGGGTTGAAACTTGCGATCATGTATAAATGGGATGCCGAAAAAGCACTCGAAATGATCGAGCGCGAGCAAATCACAAATTTCGTTGGCGTGCCAACCCA
>JAEMRY010000022.1 GCA_016463105.1 Ilumatobacteraceae bacterium
TTGTTGCGTTGATGTCGGGTACGGCGAAGCATCTTCTTGTGCTTCTTCTTGCGCATACGTTTGCGGCGGCGCTTGACCAGTGATCCCATGACTCGCAATACGATATCTGCTTAAGATGAGAAACGGCACTTCTATTGGCTACCGTAGAGGCGTCAAGAAATGACCATTCCGGGGTCGTTCAATGGCAGGACAACGGGTTTTGGTCCCGTATATAGGGGTTCGAGTCCTCTCCCCGGAACTAGAAGTGGCGTGAGAATGGGTCTCACGCCCGCAAACTTGCGATCGTGTAGAAATTAAACATGCCGATTTACGCAATAGTCCTCGCCGCTGGTGAAGGAACCCGAATGCAATCGACTCGACCGAAGCCGTTGCACATGATGTGTGGTCGACCAATGGTGATTCACGTGATTCACTCGCTTCAAGAAATCGAGATCACTCAAACAGTTGTCGTGGTTGGTCACGCCGCAAAACAGGTCAGTGAAGTTGTGGGTCAGCAAGCACCGAAGTGGTCAAATATTTCTTTCGTTGAACAACGAGTTCAAAACGGCACTGGTGATGCAACGATCATCGGATTATCTGCGATTGATAAACAACTGGGCACGACAAGCGAAATTGAAGATACTTCGACGATCATCGTGATGCCAGGAGATACCCCTCTATTACGTGCTTCAACTATTTCGGCACTTGTGCGTGAGCATCAACAAACGAATAATGCTGCAACATTGCTGACTGCATTTGTCGATGAACCAACTGGCTATGGCCGAATTATTCGTGCAAAAGATGATCACATATTGCGAATCGTCGAAGAACGTGATGCAACTCCAGAGATTCGTTCAAATAACGAAATCAACACCAGCATCTATGCTTTTCGTCGCGATCTGCTCGGGCCGGCGTTACGACGTATCTCAAACAAGAATTCTCAATCAGAATATTATTTAACTGATGTCGTCGAGGTGCTCGCGAGCATGGGACACCGAGTTGGCTCGCATACTTCACCAGCAAACGAAGTCACCGGCGTAAATGACCGCTGGCAGTTAGCGCTTGCTGAACGCGAGCTTCGTTCACGAACAAATAAGCAATGGCTAATCAATGGTGTAACGATGTTTGATCCACGCCAAACATTTATTGATGTCACCGTGACTATTGGCAGAGATGTCACTCTGCTGCCTGGCACGATATTGCAGGGTTCAACAGCAATTGGTGACAACTGTGAAATCGGGCCAAATACACGATTAATCGACACAGTTGTAGGCGCTGGATCACACCTTGAATCAACCGTTGCACGAAACGCAAAGATTGGCAAGAACGCCAAAGTCGGACCGTTCGCCAATCTGACCCCTGGCACCGAAGTCGCTGACGGCGCAATCACCAGTTCGTTCTATGATGGTGTGCAATGACTCCACCCAAAGAGATGAATAAAACAATTGACAAAGTAACTACAAAGCGGATGGCGCTCTACACGGGTCGTACTCATCCTGCACTCGCCGCCGAAGTTGCACAACACTTAAATGTTCAACTTGGTGAAGCAAATATCGTTGAATTTGCGAACGGCGAACTTCGACCAAGATTCGGTGAGAGTATTCGCGGTGGCGATGTGTTCATCATGCAAACGCATTGCGGTTTTGACGGACGCAGTATCAACGATTCAATCATGGAACAATTAATAATGATCGACACCGCATACCGCGCGTCGGCAAAACGCGTCACCGCAGTTTGTCCTTTCTATGGATATGCACGGCAAGACCGCAAAGCCGAAGGTCGCGAACCGATTACGGCTCGAATGATTGCTGACATGTTTAAAGCAGCCGGATCAAAGCGGATGGTTTCAATTGATTTGCATAGCGGTCAAATTCAAGGTTTTTTTGAAGGACCAGTTGATCACTTGACTGCGATTCCGGTTCTTGAACAATACGTTCGCGATAATGCGCGCGAAGGACTTGTAATTGTTTCACCAGATGCAGGCCGTGTAAAAGTTGCCGAAAGATTCGCCCAACACTTAACTGACATGAGCGCTGACGTTGCATTCATTAACAAGCGACGTCCAAAGAACACGACAAATGTGGCCGAAGCAAAAGAAGTTATCGGAGACGTTGAAGGTCGACTTTGCATATTGGCTGACGACATGATCGACACTGGTGGAACAATTTGCAGTGCGGCTGAGTTGCTATATTCGCGTGGCGCAAAAGAGGTTTGGGCAATGGCTACGCACGGAGTGTTGTCTGGACCAGCAATTGACCGTTTAAATAAGTCGCAAATCACCCGGGTTGTACTGACAAACACTCTGCCAATCGCACCCGAGAAGCGAATTGCCAAGATCGAGATCCTTTCAGTGGCCAAGATCCTTGCCGATGCGCTGTCAGCGGTGTTTGAAGACACCAGCGTCAGCGATTTGTTCGGCGGCGAAAACCAGGCATAATTTGCTAGTTATTTAGCCAGATAGCAAGTCAACAAACCGCGTGGCAAGAGCTAGCACTCTCCCATAGAATAAACAGCCGTCAATCTGTTGACGTCTTATTCGACTTTCGGAGTTCTCATGGCTACAACCCTTAACACCCACATCGGCCGCAAAATTGGCAGTGCTGAATCACGTCGCCTTGTTGCAACAGACCATATTCCGGCTGTCATCTACGGTCACGGCATGGTGCCAGTAAAGATCACAGTTGAACGACGCGACTTGCGTGTGGCACTTGCAGGCCCAGCAGGAGTAAACACGATTCTTGAACTTCAAGTTGGCGATGCAAAATATCCGGCGATTGTCAAAGAACTTCAGCGCGATCCGGTGAAGCGCGTTGTGCGACATATCGACTTCATGCAAATTTCTCTCACTGAATTGATCACAATGGATATTCCAGTTCACCTTTCAGGAGTCGCAAAAGCAGTTTTGGCTGATGGTGGTCTTGTAGATGCAACTGTTAACACGATTCAGATTCGTGCAACTGCGGCAAATATTCCAAACGAAATTTTGATTGATGTCACCGACATGGGAATGCAAGACGTTATTCGTCTTTCAGATATTGCACTGCCAAAAGGTGTTAGTGCTATCGGTGATCCAGATCTTGTAGTCGTAACAGTGCTCACAACCAAGATTGAAGAAGTGGCAGCAGTTGTTGCCGCACCAGTCGAGGGCGATGCCGCTGCTACTGCAACTCCAGATGCGGGCGCTGCTCCAGCAGGCGACGCCAAACCGTCAGCCTAAAACTAAATGGGGCTGTTCGGTCGCAAGAAGCGGCCCGAGCATCCTGAGCGTCGCGGAAAACCATTCGATGCTCTTGTTGTCGGCTTAGGAAACCCAGGCGCAAAATATTCGCGCACCCGACACAATGTCGGCACAGAGACTATTGAACTTCTTGCAAAACGACTTGCGGTCACACTAAAAACCGGCCGTGACCGAGCGTTAACGAGTGAAGTGCACGCCGGTACTAAACATTTCTTAATCGCAACCCCAACTACCTATATGAACGAATCTGGAAATGCAGTTGGCTCACTTGCGCGACGTTTTGCGATAGACGATCCATTAAAAATAATTATCGTTCATGATGAACTTGATCTTGAGCCAGGAGTCGTAAAAATAAAATCCGGTGGCGGACTTGCTGGACACAATGGTTTGCAATCGGTCACACAACATTTAAAAAATCAAGATTTTATTCGCATACGTATTGGCGTGGGCAAGCCTGCTTCAAAAGAGGCTGGCGCCGATCATGTTTTGTCGAAGATTCCTGCAGGCGAACGCGAGTTGCTTGACATTTCAGTGCAAATTGCTGCCGACGCGGTGCAACTAATTATTGCCGAAGGTCTTGATGCCGCAATGCGCAACATCAACGCCCGCTAGAGCACATTGCGATGACTGTTCTAGGTGAACTTGCATCAACGCTCAGTTTTGATCCAGCGCTAAATGCAGCGCTCGGCGCAAAGAGTGCGTCAATTGTTTGTGCCGACCACACGTGGCCACTGTTGCTATCTGGGTTAGCCCAACGCACCAACGATGAAATCGTCGTTGTCGCTACCCCGACTGGGTTAATGGCTGGTCAATTGCATGATGACCTTGTCGCATTTCTGCCTGAACGCGATGTTGCGTTGTTTCCGGCATGGGAAACATTGCCATTTGAACGAGTGAGCCCGAATGTTGAAACGATGGGCAAACGTCTAGAAGTTTTATGGCGAATCAAAAATGATCGGCCAAAAATAATCGTTACTGGTGTCCGCGCGTTGCTTCAACATCTCAGCAACACAGTCGTTGAACCGCTAGTTGTCAAACAAAAAACGCAAGTTGACATGGATGAATTAATCGTGACGCTTGCACGCTTTGGATATCGTCGTGAAGAACTTGTTGAACACCGCGGAGAATTTGCGCGACGAGGTTCAATCATCGACGTGTTTCCATCAACATCAGATACACCAGTTCGCATCGATCTATGGGGCGACGAAGTAGACCGACTGACTGCGTTTAATGTCAACGACCAACGCAGCACAGAAGATCTCGACACTGTGCAGATATTTCCGGCTCGTGAATTAATTATCAACTCAGATGTCGCAACTCGGGCACAAGATTTAATTGCTAAAGAACCCTGGGGACAAGAAAACTGGGAACGAATCGCGCAGGGTGCAACTTTTGACGGCATGGAGTCTTGGTTGCCATGGGTTGCAACTGATAGCGAAGTGCTCACTAGCGTTTGTGCCAAAGCAGCACCGCTACACATAGTTTTGATCGAACCAAGACGAATGCGCGATCGTGCACGCGACTTGATTGCCGAAGAAGACGACCTCGCACGTGCATTGGCATCAACTTGGTCGCGTGACCCAGATCAGAAATACCCACGGCTTCACTCAGAGATTGAATCTTTTCTTGAAAATACCAATGCTGAGTCAATAATTTCTCTGAGTCCTGTGGCCGATTCTCCACGAGCAACAAGCATCGAAACTTCAACTTGGGGTCAAGCCACCGGTGACACTGAAGCACTCGCAAATCGAATTTTACGATTAGTCACAAAAAAATTCAGAGTCGTAATTGCAGCGGACACTAAAAGTTCGGCCCAAAGGTTCTTTGAAGTGCTGACGCTTGAAGGCGTGACCGTGCGTTCACTAGAGCAAAACCCGAGCTCAATTTCGAGCCCAGGTGTTTCGATCGTTGTTGCTCCATTGCATAACGGATGCATAATTAATGCACACGACCTTGCGCTGATAACTGAAAGTGACCTGACTGGTCGGCGTCGAACTCACCGTCATACAAAACCGGTTAAGCGAAGTTCGTCAAGTATTTTCGAAGATCTAAAGCCTGGCGACTACGTCGTTCACCATGTGCATGGAGTTGGCAGATACCTCGGCATGTCAAAGCAGTCGATGGGTGGAGTTGAGCGCGACTATATGCAACTGCAATACAACAACGGCAATTTATATGTGCCAACTGATCACATCGACGCCATTCGTCAATACATCGGTGGAGAAACTCCAACACTAAATCGAATGGGTGGATCTGATTTTGCAAGGGCTAAGGCCCGAGTCCGCAGTGCCGTTCGTGAAATTGCACAAGAACTTGTCGTTCTCTATCAACGCAGAGTTAGTGCGGCTGGTCATGCTTTTGCCAGCGACACGGCGTGGCAGCACGAAATGGAAGCAGCGTTTCCATTTGTTGAAACCCCTGACCAACGAATTGCAATTACTGACACAAAAAGTGACATGGAGCGCGAAGTGCCAATGGATCGTCTCGTGTGTGGCGATGTTGGATTCGGAAAAACAGAAGTCGCTGTTCGTGCAGCATTTAAATGTATTCAAGAAGGAAAACAAGTCGCAGTCTTGGTTCCAACGACGTTGCTTGCATCACAACACGGCATAACTTTCGGCACACGATTTGCCGGATATCCGATTCGTGTTGAGGTGCTCTCACGATTCTTGACAGCCGCACAAGCCAAGCAAGTCTTAAAAGGTCTTGAATCTGGACAAGTCGATTGTGTGATCGGCACGCATCGATTGCTGCAAGAAGGCGTCAAGTTTAAAGATCTCGGACTTTTGGTTGTCGATGAAGAACAGCGATTCGGCGTGCAACACAAAGAACAAATGAAACAATTGAAGACAAATGTCGATGTATTGACACTTACTGCGACACCGATTCCGCGCACTCTAGAAATGAGTCTCGTGGGTATCCGTGATTTATCTCTTCTGAATACTCCCCCGGCTGACAGACAACCGATATTGACATTCGTTGGCGAAGAAGACGACCGAGTTGCCACAGAAGCAATTCGTCGTGAACTATTGCGTGACGGTCAAGTGTTTTGGGTGCATAACAGAGTGCGATCAATCGAAGATCGAGCCCAAGAGTTGCGCGAGTTAGTTCCTGAAGCACGAATCATTGTCGCGCACGGGCAAATGGATGAAGCAAAACTTGAGCGAGCTGTTCAAGATTTCTGGGAAGGTAAATACGACGTACTTGTTTGCACAACAATTATTGAAAGTGGCATCGACATGCCAACTGTCAACACCCTCGTAGTTGAACGCGCCGACTTGTTGGGTCTTGGTCAATTGCATCAACTAAGAGGTCGTGTCGGTCGAAGTGGACAGCGTGCTTATGCTTATTTGTTTCATCCCCGAGATCGCGCATTATCTGAAACTGCCTACGAGCGACTGCGCACAATTGGAGAAGCGACCGAACTCGGAAGTGGCTTTAAAATTGCGATGCGCGATCTCGAAATTCGCGGCGCCGGAAACCTGCTTGGCGAAGCGCAGAGTGGACACATCGCTGCAGTTGGATATGACCTCTACTGCCAACTTGTAACCGAAGCAGTTGCCGAGATGAAGGGCGAAGCTCCGCAGATACCAGTCGAATTAAAAATTGACGTGCCGATCACCGCATTTTTGCCAAACAGTTACGTCGCCAAAGAAGAACTGCGTCTTGATGCATATCGTCGCCTTGTGGCTGTAAAAACTCACGCCGATGTTCAAGACATAAAGGCCGAATGGGAAGATCGATTCGGAGAATTACCAGATCCTGCTAAGTCGTTGCTGATGGTTGGCGCTCTTCGCGCAGAATGTCACCGCATCAAGATTCGCGAAATTGTAGTTTCTGACAATCGAGCACGCCTCTCACCGATCACACTTAAAGCCAGCGAAGCAATGCGTCTTGTGCGCTTGTCACCGTCGGCAAATTATCGCGAACAAACCAACGAGTTAAATATCGCAATTCCGCGGGGCGAAGAGCCAGCAACATATTTGGTGGGCTTTATGCAAGAACTTATTGAAGTTGTGGCACTAGGGTAAATGCGATGAAAAGCAACAATAAAACTCGCGCCCGCCTAACAAGTTCATTTCTCGTGGGTCTGCTAATTATCTCAAGTTGTGGTGCTACTTCTAACCCAGCCGCCAAAATTAACGGTGAAGAGATTTCGCGAGAAGAACTCGAACAAACAATTACCGAACTTAGCGACGCAGGACAAACGCCTGTTGTTGATGGCGAAATCGCCGGAGACACTGCACGCAGTGTGTTGGGTGCACTAATTCAGGGTCAGGCCTCGTTGCAACTACTTGCAGACTACGACCAACAAATTACCCAAGAAGATCGTGACTCGGTTAAATCATCGCTCAGCCAAAATACTGACACGGCCGAATTTACAGATCACTTAAAAAATTTAATAATCGATTTAAATGCCGGAACACTTGCCCTCGCGCGAATTCTGCCGCCCGATGCAAAAACTGTGGCGACAATGTACGAAAAGGCGCCAGCATCACTTGGAGTGATGTGCATTCGACATCTCGTTGTCAAAGAAGAAGCAAAGGCCAAAGAGGCGCTAAAGAAGTTTTCTAATGGTGCAGACTTCGCAACGTTGGCTGGCGAATATTCAATTGAGCCAAATGCTAAACAATCAGGCGGCGCACTCTCGGGTGCCGATAACGCTTGTATGAAACTCAGTGAATACCAGAGCGGATTTGATGCATTATTTACTGCCGGTGCACTTTTAGCGAAGCCTGGAGTTGCCTTTGGCCCTGTTAAATCAAGTTTTGGCTATCACTTAATTTATGTTCGACCATTCGTTGAAGTTGCTGAAGATATTTCGACGCTATTAACAAGCGCTACAGGCGAAACCCTTCTTGATGGCTACATTGCAACGTCAAAAATCGTTATTGACTCTGCCTACGGCCGCTGGGATGCCGCAAGTGGCGCTGTCGTCACGAACTAATTTGGCACGCGCATGACAGCGCAAATCACAATCGTTGGCCTTGGCCCAGGATCTATCGATTCGATAAATCAACAGACGATAAATGCAATTGAGCGGGTCAAAGTTCGCTTCGTTCGAACAACACGACATCCAAGTTCTCACCTTGTAAAAGATGCGGTGAGTTTTGACGAAGAATACGAACGTCACGACTCATTTGAGGATGTTTATACAGCAATCACCAAACGATTAATTCAAGCAGCGCACCAAAACGGCGAAATTTTGTACGCGGTGCCGGGCTCGCCACTTGTGCTCGAACAGACCGTACAACAATTGCTAAAAGACGAGACCGTAAATATCGTTCTCGTGCCCGCAATGAGTTTTTTAGATATTGCCTGGACTGAACTTCGAATTGACCCAGTAGATGCAGGTGTGCGAATGATCGACGGTCACCGCTTTGCCGAACTTGCCGCTGGTGAACGAGGTCCATTATTAGTTGCGCAGTGTCACGCCAAATGGGTGTTGTCGAATATCAAACTTGCGCACGAATCAGCGAGTGGTGATGAATCAGTTGTGATTCTTCACCATCTTGGTCTAGATGATCAGCGCGTGGTCACAACAACATGGCAGAACATTGATCGCGAAATTGAGCCTGATCATCTAACGACAATTTATATTCCGCAACTTGCTGAGCCGATCGCCGGTGAGATGGCACGACTGCACGCACTCGCTCGCACACTGCGCGAGCAATGTCCGTGGGATCGCGAACAATCGCACGACTCGCTTGTGCGCTATTTGATTGAAGAAACCTACGAAGTCGTAGACGCAATAAATGCACTCGATGCCGATGACCCATCGACTGATGACGCTCTAATTGAAGAACTCGGTGACTTGTTATATCAAGTTGAGTTTCACGCGACGATTGCCGAACAACAAGGGCGCTTCAGCATTGCCGATGTTGCCAATTCGATTCACGACAAACTCGTACGACGACACCCACATGTGTTTGGTGATGTCAAAGCAGATTCGCCCGAAGCAGTCGTGACCACTTGGGATGCGATTAAGCAACAAGAACGTGGCGATATCAATAGCAAATCAGTATTCGATGGAGTTGCAACTGCCGCCCCAGCACTGATGTATTCGAGCAAACTGCAAAAGCGTGCAGCCGAACAAGGATTTGACTGGCCCAATAGCGATGGACCATACGAAAAGATCACCGAAGAGATCGCCGAATTACGCGAAGCCGTCCGACTAAATGGTGACCCACAAACTGTGCGAATGGAGCTTGGCGATGTGCTGTTCAGTGTCGTCAATTTATCGCGCCATCTCGGCGTGGATGCCGAAACTGCGCTGCGTAGCGCCGCCGAAAAATTTAAAATGCGATTTGAAAAAGTTGTTGAACTTGCAACCAAACGTAAAATCAACTTATCAACATGCTCGCTTGCTGAACTTGACGCAATTTGGGATGAGATAAAGTAAACAAGATGACTGCTATCGCTAATATCCTCGGACGCGAAGTCTTAGATTCACGAGGAAACCCAACCGTTGAAGTCGAAGTATTGCTTGAATCTGGAGCTGCAGGTCGGGCGATAGTGCCATCAGGTGCATCAACTGGCGAGCATGAGGCTGTCGAATTACGCGATGGCGGAAAGCGCTACTTAGGAAGAGGCGTGCTTCAAGCCGTCGCACATATCAACGACGAAATCTGTGATGCGATTATTGGCTTAGATGCACTCGACCAACTTTCGGTAGATAAAAAATTGATTGCACTCGACGGCACCGAAAACAAATCACGATTAGGCGCCAATGCAATGCTCGGAGTAAGTCTTGCTGTATCTCGCGCAGCATCTAGTGCGCGCAACTTGCCACTTTACAAATCAATTGGGGGTGATGCAGCAAATACTTTGCCAGTTCCGATGATGAATGTTCTCAATGGCGGAGCGCATGCCGACAACAACATTGACTTGCAAGAATTCATGATCATGCCGATTGGTGCTTCACGATTCAGCGAAGGGCTGCAATGGGGTGTCGAGACTTATCACACTCTGAAATCTTTGTTACGTGCCAAAGGTTTATCCACTGCGGTGGGTGACGAAGGTGGCTTTGCGCCAAATCTCGCCAATAACGAAGAAGCCATTGAGTTTCTCATAGACGCAATCACGCGGGCAGGTTTCAAACCTGGGATCGATATTGCGATTGCGCTCGATCCGGCGATGAGTGAACTTTTTAATGATTCGCGATATCACTTAGCCGGAGAGAACAAAATTTTTACGAGCGACCAACTTGTTGAGTGGTGGACTTCTTTAGTTGACAAATACCCGATCGTCTCGATCGAAGATGGAATGGCACAAGATGACTGGGACGGCTGGTCGGCACTTTCATCTGAACTTGGCTCACGAATTCAATTAGTCGGAGATGATCTTTTTGTAACTAACACCAAACGCTTGCAACAAGGCATCGACCGAAAAATTGCAAACAGTGTGTTGATTAAAGTGAACCAAATCGGAACGCTTTCAGAGACTCTTGACACAGTCGCTCTTGCCAAGAAAAATAACTACACGAGCGTAATGAGTCATCGCAGTGGCGAAACCGAAGACACGACGATCGCAGATCTCGCTGTTGCCACAAATTGTGGACAAATAAAAACCGGTGCGCCGGCTCGTAGCGACCGCGTCGCAAAGTACAACCAACTACTACGTATTGAACAAGACCTTGGTAGAGATGCGAAATACCCTGCTTTGTTTAGGAACTCCCCCAAATAGCTCATCTGGCAAGCCACAATGGATAGATGGGCACAACGAGTTTGACCGGTGAGATTCGAGTTCCACCGACTCGACTAAGACGAAACGATTTGCCCAAGTCTGATTCATTTATTCGTACCAAACCAAGAATTGGCGCTCGCTACGCAATCATTCCACTCGGAACTTTGGTTGTCGGTGCATTTGTGTTGGCATTATTTGTTATTCCAATTCGCACTTGGACTAATCAGCGCACCGATGTGGCACAACGAAACGAACAGTTTGCCGCCTACGAAGACATCAATGACGTTTTACAAGAAGAAGTAGACGTTCTTCGAACCCCACAGGGCACTCAAGAAGCAATTAGGTCACAGCTGGGTTACTTGCTGCCGAGCGAATCCCGAGTTCCATTGCTGGCAACACCGAACGCCATTCTGACGCTGCCAGATCGTTGGCCCTACTCACTCGTTTCGAGAATTTTACAAATTAGGTCGGCACAGGCGGCATATAATTCAGGAATTGGAACACTTGATCCACTGCAACCGTAAAATTGGGTCAACATAAAATAACTTAATTCATATAGGGAGTAATAGTGGTCGGAAGCATTCTTGGTAATCGGGTTCTGCGCAAAGAAGATCCAAAATTTCTCACGACTGGTGGAAAGTACATTGAAGATCTCAATGAAGAGCCACGGTTTGCTGGCGCTCTGCATGTCACGTATGTACGATCAACGGTCGCTCACGCAAAAATCACAAGCATTGACTTGTCAGAGTGCAGAAATTCGCCTGGTGTCGTAGCGGTATTTACCGCCGACGATCTTGGTCTTGAAGAAGAGCCGTCAGCTTTTAACCCACTTACAAAACGGTCTCACCTTGCAAAAGGCAAAGTTCGTTGGGTGGGAGAACTAGTCGCGGCTGTCGTCACCCAGCGACCTGATCAAGGCGAAGATGCAATTGAGAAAGCGATCGTTGAATACGAAACTCTTGAACCACTGATCGATCTTGAGCAAGCGATGGCGAGCAAAACTTTGCTTTACGAAGAGTGCGGCACCAACATCGTGATGGGCACTGTTGAAATGGGAATGCCAGATAACACTGGTGATGAAATTTTTAAAGACTGCGAAGTTGTCGTTAAGGGTCGTTTCATGAACCAGCGAGTCGCACCTTGCCCATTAGAAGCTCGCGGTTCTGCCGCAACTTGGCTTGACGGTCGACTAATTCAATGGATCTCAACACAACACGCCCAAGGTGTGCGTAACGAAGTTGCCAAAGCCAACAAGATTGATACAGAAAAAGTTCGAATCATCACACCAGATGTTGGCGGTGGCTTTGGTGCAAAGATCAGCGCATACTCCGAAGAACTATTGCTCGGCAATATTTCAAAACATGTCGGCAAACCCGTGCGTTGGCGTGAAACTCGCAGTGAGTCAATGATCAGTCTCGGGCACGGTCGCGCACAATTGCAATACATCACAATCGGCGGCACCAAGGCTGGGCGAGTTAAGGCATACCAACTGAACGCAATTCAAGATTCTGGTGGCTGGGTCGAAGTTGGCACCGTGCTCGCACCGTTCATGACTCGACCGATGGCCCAAGGCGTCTATGACATCGAAAGAATGGAGTGTCGCACAACTTCTGTTGTTACAAATACGACACCGATTGTCGCCTACCGTGGCGCTGGTCGACCAGAAGCGACCGCAGCAATCGAACGAGCAATGGATTTATTTGCAGCAGAGATCGGCAAAGACCCTGCTGACGTTCGACGGATGAACTTGATTCCAAAATTTACGCAGCCGTACCAAACAAAAATCGGCCATGCATACGATGTCGGTGACTACGGTGCCGCGCTTGACAAAGCATTGGCTGTTGCCAAATATTCTGAGGCACGTGCCGAACAAGCAGCGCGACGTAAACGCGGCGACAAAGTGCAACTTGGCATTGGCGTAAGCGTTTATGTTGAAATCACTGGCGGCGTTGACCCGATGCAAGAGCACGCAAAAATAAATATTTTGCCGAATGGTCGTGCGGTTGTGTTTACCGGCACTTCTCCACACGGCCAAGGACACGTCACTTCGTGGGCGATGATTGCCAGTAGCGAAACCGGTATTTCAATAGAAGATATTGATGTTGTGTGGGGCGACACAGATCTTGTGCCAAGCGGTGGTGGCACGATGGGCTCACGATCATTGCAACAAGGTGGTGCAGCAGTACAAAAAGTTTCTATTGAACTTGTAGATGAAGCCCGCAAACTTGCCGCACGATTGCTTGAGGCAAATGAAAGTGATGTTGTACTTGACAAAAAGACTGGTGCGTTTCATGTTGCTGGCACGCCCGCAATCTCAAAGTCGTGGGCAGAAGTTGCGACTGCAGGCGACACAAAAACTGGTTTGACTCAAGAAGGAACTTTTGTTGCAAATTCAGCGACGTTTCCGTTTGGTTCACATATCGCGATAGTTGAAGTCGATACAGAAACAGGCCAAGTCAAACATTGTCGACATATCGCATGCGATGATGCGGGCAAAGTTATTAATCCACTTATTTTGGATGGGCAAATTCACGGTGGCATTGCTCAAGGAACCGCGCAAGCGTTGCTTGAAGAGTTTCGCTATGACGAAGACGGCAACCCAATAACGACAAATTTCGCTGAATACACATTTATTTCGGCGGTTGAATTGCCCAGCATCGAAATTGTGCACATGGAGACTCCAACATTTGTTAACCCGCTTGGCGCTAAAGGTATTGGCGAATCAGGCACAATTGGATCAACACCAGCGGTGCAATCTGCAGTGATTGACGCACTTTTGCACTTGGGCGTTCGTCACATTGATATGCCGACAACACCTGAGCGTGTTTGGTCAGCAATCGCCAGCGCCTCTGCTTAACCAAAGCTTTCGATCAACCAATAATATTTCGCCGTGACTAGTTCTCCGATTATTGCCGAAAATCTTGTTCGTCACTTTGGTGATGTACAAGCAGTTAAAGGAATCAATTTAGAAATCAAAGCCGGAGAAATCTTTGGTTTTCTTGGGCCGAATGGCGCCGGAAAAAGCACTGCGGTACGGATGCTGACAACATTGTTGCGTCCGACATCGGGCACTGCTCGAGTTGCAGGTTACGACGTTGTAAAAGATGCCGACATGGTGCGCCGCAGTATTGGCGTCGCATTGCAAGACGCCGCTATTGATCCATTGATGACTGGCGCAGAACTTTTAGCTTTGCAGGCGGTGCTCTATGGCATTCCACAATCGCTGATGAAGAAACGTTCTGACGAATTGCTCGAACGAGTCGGGCTAACCGCTGCTGCCTCGCGCCGAGTCTCAACATATTCGGGCGGTATGCGTCGCAGACTTGATCTTGCACTTTCGCTGATTCATCAACCAACTGTTTTATTTTTGGATGAACCAACAACTGGTCTTGATCCGATGAGCCGTCTGACATTGTGGGAAGAAGTGCGTCGCCTTAACAAAGAAGGCACGACCGTAATGCTGACAACACAATATTTAGAAGAAGCCGATCAACTTGCTGACCGCATCGCGATTATTGACCACGGCAAAATTGTGCGTGAAGGAAGGCCAGTTGATTTGAAAGCAAGTGTCGGTGCGCCGACCCTGATTATTAAAACTCATGCCGACCAAGAAGAGCGTGCCAAAGCCGTGCTCGAAACTTTCGGTGACTTGAGACCCGGTGCAGAGGGTGCACTTGGCGTTGGCTTGCGTGGAGGTGCGGCTCAGGTGACAGAAGTAGTTCGCAAACTTGACGAATCAGGCGTTCATGTTCAGCATTTAGAAATCAACGAGCCAAGTTTGGACGATGTTTTCGCTGAAGCCACCGGCTACCGACTTGAAGGTTCAGATAACGCGCCACCTGCTGGAGACAACGGTGTGGAAGAACCAGACAAGAAGAAAAAATCGCGTCGAGGCCGTAAGTGACGAGCACAACTGCAGTATTGAGCCAAACCCAAGTAACTCGTTCACCGGCGACTGCCGTGCGTCAAACGGTTGCCCTCGCAAAACGATCAACTCTTGAACTTTTCAGACAGCCAGCCATCGTGTTGCCGAGCATGATATTTCCTTTATTCTTTGCATTTCTTGGTAACTCATCATTTGGCCGCACTACTTCATTGCCAGGGTTTCCCAAAGTCTCGTCATATCTTCAGTTTCAACTTGCAGGAACGATTACCCAAGGTGTTTTATTCGGTTCAGTGACTGGCGCTGCAGCCTTGGCTACTGATATTGAAAATGGTTTCTTCGATCGACTTCTTGCAGCACCGACATCTCGCACCGGTATTTTATTTGGTCGACTTGCAGGCAGCGTTTTATTTGGCGCACTTGAAACGGCTGTGTTTATTTTTGCGTTACTTCCATTTGGTGCAGATGTATCGGCAGGAATTCGTGGAATTGTGGCAATGATCGTCAGCGGTGCTTTGATTTCTCTTGCAGTCGGCGCACTTATGTCATCAGTTGCATTAAAAACTGGTTCTTCTGAAGCAGTTCAGGGAACATTTCCGTTGCTGTTTATTTTGCTGTTCTTCTCTAGCGCGTTCTTTCCGCGCGAAACAATGAGTGGTGTTTATAAAACAATTGCCGGTCTTAATCCAATTTCACATCTGGTTGAAGGCTTACGCGCTCTCTCGCTTGAAGGTTTCACTGCATCAGCAACTGCTCGAGCAATTTTAGTGCCACTGGCGATTGCGATTGTCGCGTTGTTTATCGCCAACAGACAACTTCGATCACGACTGAAGTCACACTGATGAATACTGCAACACACACGTCGACACACACGATGATTAGCGAAAAAGATCTGCACACAACAACGATGCGAAGTGCTGGTGAACTAATCAAGCGAAGTTTAATTAATACTCGGCGACTACCTTCGGCATTCTTTCCAACATTGGCGATGCCGATTTTTAATATGGTTTCGTTCTCTGGCACATTCTTTGCACTGACGAAACTGCCAAACTTTCCAACTGACAGATCAGTGAACTGGTTTATGCCACTCGGGCTAGCAATGGGTTCTGCTTTTAGCGGAGTCGGTCTGGGCTTCTCGTTAATCCGTGATTTAGAAAACGGTTTCTATGATCGCTTGCGAATGTCGCCGACATCGCGCGTCTCACTAATTGTTGGTCCTGTACTTGCAACATGGATTCGCGTGACTCTAGTTTCAGTGGTTGTTTTTATTGCAGGCTTTTTACTTGGTGCAAGACCAACTGCTGGATTGCTGAGTTATGTCTGTTCACTTGCTGCTGCACTTGGTATCTCAACAATCGGTGCAGGTTGGGGGCTGGGTCTCGGCTATCGGTTTCAAGACATGCGTGGCGCTGCGATCATGCAACTTTCAATTTTTTTAACGATGTTTATGTCAACTGCACAAGTGCCTTTAAACGTGATGACCGGGTGGTTGCACACTGTCGCCCGACTTAACCCGATCACAAATATTTTTCGCCTATCTCGATCAGGCTGGGTAAACCAGACTGATCCGGGATATATGAGCTGGTCAAATGCCTATGGTGGTTTGTTGGCTATCGGCGTACTCAGCGTTCTTAGTCTTATTTTTGCCTTACAGAGCCTAAAGAATATAGATAACTAGCATAATTTGTATGCTCGTGCCCGTTCGGGGCATGATTAGCCACGGGTAATCGTTCGGCAATATTGTTGAACCGAATTTGGGGGCTGATGATGAAGGTTTCAATCACGGTTAACGGCAAAAAACAAGATGGCGATGTTGAGCCAAGAACTTTGCTGGTGCATTACATTCGCGAATCACTTGGGCTCACAGGCACAAATGTCGGTTGCGATACTTCAAGTTGTGGCGCTTGCACAATTCATCTTGATGGTGAAGCAGTCAAGAGTTGCACCATGCTCGCGGTGCAAGCCGACGGATCAAACGTCACAACAATTGAAGGCTTGGCCAAAGATGGTGTGATGCATCCAATGCAAACAGCATTCATGGAGAACCACGGTCTGCAGTGTGGCTATTGCACACCTGGAATGGTGATGGCTGCAATTGGTTTGCTAAACGAAAACCCCAAACCAACTGAAGAAGAAGTTCGTATGGGTCTAGAAGGCAACCTTTGTCGTTGCACTGGTTATCACAACATTGTTAAATCAGTGCTCGCTGCCGCGAGCGCAAAGTAAAGGGGTCGGTTATGACAATCACAGAGAACAAGCCAACCACAATCATCGGCACAAGGTTGTTGCGTCGTGAAGATCCCCCACTACTAACTGGCGAAGCGAAGTTCACAAACGACTTAAATATTCCGGGTGCACTGCACTTGTCAGTTTTGCGTTCACCATATGCGCACGCAAAAATTAAATCAATAAATGTTGCTGCGGCATTAAAAATTGCTGGTGTTGTTGCTATTTACACGGGCAAAGATTTACAAACATCATGGGCTGCACCAATGCCTTGCGCATGGCCGGTGACCACTGACATGAAGAACCCTGCTCATTATCCACTTGCGATTGACAAAGTTTGTTATGTCGGTGACGGAGTGGCTGCTGTGCTGGCCATAAACGAAGTTGCTTCGCGTGATGCACTCGACGCAATTGACGTGCAATACGAACCGCTCAAGGTTGTCGTTGATCTTGAAGACTCGCTGAGCGATAAGAATATTATTCACACAGATCTCGGCACCAACAAGAGTTACACCTGGCCACTATTAGTAGAAGAAACTCCTGGTTGTGTAGAAGAAGCATTCAAAAAAGCCAAATACAAAGTCAAAGAGCGATATGTTCAGCAAAGATTGATCCCCATGGCGATGGAGCCACGTGCAATCGTTGCAGTGCCACAGCCATTTGGCGGAGATATCACTCTTTATTCATCCACACAAATTCCACACATCTTAAAAGTGATGACTGCGCTCACGCTTGGTATTCCTGAGCAGCAGGTACGCGTTGTCGCACCAAGTGTGGGTGGTGGCTTTGGTTCAAAACTTGATGTCTACGCCGAAGAATTGTTGTGCATGGCACTCGCCCGCAAACACAATGCCCCAGTGCGTTGGGTTGAAGAGCGAACTGAAAATACGCAGGCGACGATTCAAGGTCGTGGACAAATTCAGCACGTTGAATTAGCCGCAGATGAGAACGGCAAAATCACGGCAGTTCGCGTACGGATTATCGGCGACATGGGTGCATATTTGCAACTCGTCACACCAGGTGTGCCAATACTTGGTGCGTTTTTGTATGCCGGCGTTTACGACATCCCAAAGGCTTACGACTTCAGTTGCACTTCGGTGTTTACGAACTTGACACCAACTGATGCTTATCGTGGCGCTGGCCGACCAGAAGCCACATACGCAATCGAAATGGCGATAGAGGCTCTCGCGCGCGCGATGAAAATCGATTCGTTTGAATTGCGCAAACGCAACTACATCAAAAAAGAACAGTTTCCGTATACGGCATTCAGTGGCCTGACTTACGACTCAGGTGATCACCTACTTGCTGCCGAAAAAGCAGCACAGATGACCGACCTAGCGGGTGTTCGTGCGCAACAGAAAAAGCAAAACGTGCCTGGCGCAACAAAATTGCTTGGCGTTGGCATGAGTTCATATTTTGAAATGTGCGGTCTCGCACCTTCGCGAGTTCTGGCTTCGCTTAACTACTCAGCGGGTGGCTGGGAAGCCGCAACTGTGCGTGTGTTGCCAACGAACAAAGTTCAAGTTATAACGGGCACATCTCCACACGGTCAAGGACACGAAACTTCGTGGGCAATGATCGCCGCAGAAAAACTGGGTGTTGCCCCTGAAGATGTGGACGTGTTGCACAGCGACACGGCGATTTCTGCACTGGGTCTTGACACATACGGTTCGCGAAGCTTGCCTGTGGGTGGCGTTGCAATCGCACTCGCCTGCGACAAGGTGATTGAAAAAGCAAAACTGATTGCAGCCCACCAACTTGAGTGCTCTGCTGACGATTTGCAATTCGTAAACGGCACATTCAGCGTCAAGGGTTCACCAGATCGCGCTCTGCCGCTGGCAGCAATTGCATTTGGTGCATTCACCGCACACAACTTGCCAGATGGATGCGAACCAAACCTTGAAGCGCAAGTTTCATACGACCCACCAAACTTCTCGTGGCCATTTGGCACGCACATGTGCGTAGTTGAAGTCGACACAGAAACAGGTGCGGTCAAGATTCTTAAATACATCGCGGTTGACGATTGCGGCAATCAAATAAATCCGTTGATTGTTGAAGGTCAGGTGCATGGCGGAGTGGTTCAAGGTATTGCTCAAGCACTATTTGAAGAAGCCGTCTACGACAGTGACGGCAACCTGAAGACATCGACGCTTGCCGAGTATCTCGTGCCTGCTGCATGCGACGTACCGCCAATTACGACGGGTCACACGATTACACCATCACCAACAAATCAACTTGGCGTTAAAGGCATCGGCGAGGCGGGCACGATCGGTGCAGCACCAACTGTGATGACCGCGATTATTGATGCGCTTTCGGGCCTTGGCGTAACAACTATGGCGATGCCAGCGTCGCCACAAACAGTATGGAAAACAATTAACGAAGCAACTCGTGGAGGTAAGAAATGATTCCTGCAGCATT
>JAEMRY010000084.1 GCA_016463105.1 Ilumatobacteraceae bacterium
GAGTGAGTTCGCAGCCAAAAACCCTTGCACAAAAAGTTTGGGATCGCCATGTTGTGCACTCTGGCAAAGACCAACCAGACCTTATATATATAGACCTGCATCTGGTGCATGAAGTTACAAGCCCGCAAGCATTTGACGGCTTGCGAATCTCGCAACGCAAAGTTCGCCGCCCCGATTTAACTGTGGCTACTGAAGATCACAATGTGCCGACAGAAAACATTCACCTGCCGATTGCCGATCCGATTTCGGCAAAACAAATTGAGGTATTGCGAACGAACGCCAAGGATTTCAAGATCACGCTCTATCCAATGGGTGACACTCACCAAGGCATCGTGCATGTGATCGGTCCAGAGCAAGGTCGCACTCTGCCGGGCATGACGATTGTTTGCGGCGATAGCCACACTGCGACCCACGGGGCATTTGGCGCACTCGCGTTCGGCATTGGCACGAGCGAAGTTGAACATGTTTTAGCAACGCAGACTTTGCCTCAAGCACGACCAAAGTGGATGAGCGTTACGGTCGACGGCATCGTGCCCGATGGAGTCACCGCAAAGGACATCATCCTCGCTGTGATTGGCGAAATCGGCACGGGCGGTGGCATCGGCCACGTAATCGAATATCGCGGTTCGGCAATTCGTGCGCTGTCAATGGAGGGCCGAATGACAGTTTGCAATATGTCAATCGAGGCTGGCGCACGCGCAGGGCTTGTCGCGCCAGACGAAACGACATTTAATTATTTGCGAGGTCGTGAATTTGCGCCAACTGATGCACAATTTGATGCTGCAGTTGCCGACTGGAGAACTTTGCAAACAGATGACGGTGCTGTTTTTGACAAAGAAGTAACAATTGACGCGAGCAAACTTTCACCACATGTAACTTGGGGCACGAACCCAGCCCAAGTTGTGTCGCTAAATGGTTTGGTGCCGACGCCGAGTGACTACAGCGATGTGACTGAACGCGACAGCGTTACGCGAGCACTTGAATATATGGGCTTAACTGCAGGCACCAAAATTCGCAATATAAAAGTCGACACTGTATTTATCGGCTCTTGCACAAATTCTCGAATCGAAGATTTGCGTGCTGCTGCTGATGTTGTGCGTGGGCGAAAAGTAAAAGTGAAACGCGTGATGGTAGTGCCAGGAAGTCATGCCGTGAAATTGCAAGCGCAAGCCGAAGGCCTTGACAAAATTTTCATCGCCGCCGGAATGGATTGGCGCGAGCCTGGTTGCTCAATGTGTTTAGCAATGAACCCAGACAAACTTGCACCACAAGAACGAGCCGCAAGCACATCAAATCGCAACTTCGAAGGCCGACAAGGTCGCGGTGGGCGCACTCACCTGGTCTCGCCTGCTGTTGCTGCAGCCACTGCGATCGCTGGACATTTTGCAGCCCCGGAAGATCTCTAGTGAAAGCAGTTCGTTTAATTTCTGGACGTGGTGTGCCACTCAAGCGCAGTGATGTTGACACCGATCAGATCATTCCGGCTGAGTGGTTGAAGCGTGTTGAGCGAACAGGTTTCGAAAAGGGTTTGTTCTCGACATGGCGTGATGATCGAAATTTTGTGCTCAACGATGAGCGTTATGCCGGTGCGTCAATTTTGGTTGCCGGAAAAAGTTTTGGTGTCGGCTCGTCTCGAGAGCATGCCGTGTGGGCAATTCAACAAGGCGGATTCGATGCCGTGATCGCACCTAGTTTCAGCGATATCTTTCGCAACAACTGTGGCAAGAATGGTTTGATCGCTGCGGTTTTGAGCGAAGAAATAGTAAACAAACTTTGGAGCATCATCGAAAATGACCCAACGACTGAAATTACAGTCGATGTCGAGCAACTAGTTATTGAAGTGCCACGCACTGGTCTTCGTGAAACTTTTGAGATGAATGCAGACACACAAAATCGTTTTTTAAACGGACTCGACGACATCTCAATTTCTTTGCAACATGGTGACGAAATTTCTCGTTTTGAAACCAGCCGACCAACTTGGTTTGCTGCTAAAAAATAAACGCTCTAAGCGACTGGTTCTAAAAACTGTTGCAGGTTAGTAAGTCGTTTATCGTTTGAAAAAACTTCGATCGGTGATTGTATTTCAAGTCGTAAACCACGCTGAATAATTCGACATGTCGTGTGCTGGTTGTATTCGGCCAGAGTTACTGCCCAACCGTCTTTGCCCGCTCGCGCTGTTCGACCAGAGCGATGCAAATAAGTTTTAACTTCTAGGGGCGGCACATAGTGCACAACAATTGCCACATCATCGATATCGATTCCGCGTGCTGCAACATCTGTGGCAACAAGAATATTTAATTGACGCTGTGCAAAATTTCGCAGCGATCGTTCGCGTGCACCTTGCGCCATGTCACCGTGCAATGCCGAAACACTTGCACCCAAGGCTGTCAAATCTGCGGACACTTTGTCGCATGCGCGTTTGGTGTCACAAAAAACCACGGTTTGCCCACCAGCGTTAGCCATTGCTGCAATCACGCGATTCTTGTCCATGTGGTGTACACCCAAAAAGAGATGGCGCATCGTGCCAACAGTGTCGGTTGGGGCATCGATACTGACTTCTTTGGGTGACTTCATATATCGCTTGACGAGTGTCGCGACCTGTCCATCTAAGGTTGCCGAAAACAACATCGTTTGATGGGTTTTTGTTACATGTCGCAAAATCCATTCAACTTGTGGCATGAAACCTTCGTCAGCCATGCGGTCTGCCTCATCGAGCACAATCACTTCTACGTCACTCAGATCTGCTTCATTTGATTTCAATAAATCAATCAGTCGAAGCGGTGTGGCGATCACGATTTCGGCGCCACGATTTAGCTGATCAACTTGTTTGTCTCGAGCCGCACCACCGTAAACGGCAAGCACACGCACGCCACAATGCTTTGCGATTGGTGCCAACACATCTGTCACTTGAACTGCCAACTCGCGAGTTGGCACAAGAACCAAGCCTCGGGGTTTTTTGGCAACAGCAGTTTGGGTAACGCGTTCAATCATTGGCACGCCAAATGCCAAGGTCTTTCCTGAGCCAGTTCGAGCACGACCACAAAGGTCTTCGCCGGTCAATGCCACAGGGATCGCCTCAGTTTGAATCGCAAACGGCGCAGCAAAACCAGCTGCTGCCAAGCCAGCATCCACTCGCTCACTTACTCCAAGATCAGCGAATCCAGTTGGTGTTGTAACCGCTGGGCGCGTATTGGCGCTCGAGCCGATATTGCCGCTGGCATTCTCGTTTGACTCGCCTGCAGGTCTCGGATTTTGCGGACGACCAGTGGATCTATTTGTTGAGCGAGGTGCGCCACGGCGCGATTTGGGGTCAGACATGTGAACTCTCACACTACCAACTTGAGTTCGCTGACTCGTGAGTCAGTTTTGCCTGACCACTCAGACAGTAGACAAATGTTTGTGACGTGTGTAGGGTCAAAAATTGTGATTAACGAAAATTCTTCTGACAATAATCTTGTCGCACTTGACGAGCCACTCTTCACTGGTCGCAAAGGCATGCCATACGACTGGCAAGCATTATTAATGCCGACTGATATTGCATTCGATGCTTCACTACACGCACTTCTAAACGCTGGCAAGGACGACTCCGCCACTCGATACGCGTGACCGCGCAAGCGCGCCCAACTCGGGTGCTTGTTCTTGGATGTGGTTCTGTTGCGCAAGCAGTAATCCCTTTATTGATTCGTGATCTAAAACTTGATCCAAAGTCGATTTCAATCGTTGACTATGTCGACAACCGAAGTCGCGTTGCAGATGTTTTGGCAATGGGTGTCACTTATGAAATCGGCGAAGTAACTCAAGAAAACTTAGACAGTTTTCTCTCGGCGCGCATTTCGTCCGGCGAAATTTTATTAGACCTGGCCTGGAATATTGGCTGCACAACGATTGTTGAATGGTGCCGAAATCACGGTGTGCGATATCTAAATACTGCAGTTGAATCGTGGAACCCGTATGACAATATGGCGGCAACTCACCCACTAGAGCGCACTCTCTACGTGCGTCATCAACAACTTCGCAAAATGATCGCCAGATGGGGATCAAATAACGGCCCGAGTGCAGTTGTAGAACACGGCGCTAACCCAGGCTTGGTTTCTCACTTTGTAAAGCAAGCATTATTTGAAATCTCAAACAAAATTTTGACAGATGGTCGTGCAGGTTCGCGTCAAAGTGCACTCGAGTCGGCGCTCGCATCTGAATCATTTGATCGTCTTGCAATGTTGACGGGCACTCGCGTGATTCATATCAGCGAGCGCGACACACAAATCACAAATCAGCCAAAGCAAGTAAACGAATTCGTCAACACTTGGTCGGTTGAAGGTTTCTACGAAGAAGGAACTGCGCCAGCAGAAATGGGTTGGGGCACGCACGAACGGTGGATGCCAGCGAATGCCCAAGTGCATGCCGATGACGGCCCGTGCAATCAAATTTGTTTAGCCCAACCAGGAATGGAAACGTGGGTTCGTTCGTGGGTTCCTAGCGGCGAAATTCTCGGAATGATTATTCGTCACGGCGAAAGTTACACGATGAGCAATCACTTAACCGTGCGCGACGATTCTGGCAAAGCGATTTATCGTCCGACTGTGCATTATTCGTACTGCCCATCAAACGAGGCAATCAACAGCGTGCTCGAACTTCGCATGCGAAACTGGCAGAAGCAACCAGCCGAGCGAATCATGAACAACGAAATTATTTCTGGTCGCGATGAACTTGGTGTGCTGTTGCTCGGTCACGATTACACGGGCTGGTGGACAGGTTCGCGTTTGTCAATTGATGAAGCACGCACAATTACAACTGGCCAGAGTGCGACGACTTTGCAAGTTGCAGGCTCGGTGTTGGCTGCGTTGAAGTGGATGATTGCGAGCCCGATGCAAGGCGTGCGCGTGCCTGACGAGCTTCCGTGGAAGTCAATTCTTGCTGACGCACGACCATATCTTGGCGAGATTCATAGCGCGCCAACCGATTGGGACCCATTAAAGACTCGCAATGATTTATTCCCTGGTTACGGCAATACAAGCCGACTAGATATGACAGACCCTTGGCAGTTCAGGAA
>JAEMRY010000023.1 GCA_016463105.1 Ilumatobacteraceae bacterium
TTCTTGCCGCTCGCACCCCAAACACCCGCACCCGGAAACGTTGCGGCACCAGTTAAGTACAAACCAACTATTGGTGTCTTGTAACGCGTAAGTTCGGGTTGAGAATTGAGCAGTGCGGCTAATGGTCCACCCGAAAAACTCGTTGCGTGACCTTTCGGCAAAAAGAAGTCAGTCTCATAGTTTGCGGGTGTCACACAACGCCAGTCGGCGATTGACTCGATGAATCCAGGTTCAACAAGTTCGGCATACTTTTCAAGCCATCGTTTTGGCTCGGCATTAGATGACCAACCACCTTTAAATGAGAACGGCGTGAATAGAGCCTCAAGACTAAAAACGTGATCAGATGCATTTGTCATAGACGGATCTAGAACTGATGGCAGATTGACAAGCATTGCCGGTTGCTCAAGAATTTCACCGCGCGAGATCATCTCAAAGCCACGATGAAGGTCAGCAGTTGACGGGCTGACGACGAGCGTTGCGCCGAGTGGGTCAATGCCGTGACTATTAAAAAATTTTTGGTCGATGTGTTTATATTTAGGAAGCGAAGTAATTCGCGCATCAATTTTTGATTCGTAACCCTCATAGTGCGGCGTATTGCGCCATTTCTCGACAACCTGCTTGGCGCAAGCAGGTGGATTCTTTAGCCATTTCAAAAACGTGTCGTGTGGGTTGCATGCTGAAACAACACAGTCTGCAAGAAATTCAGTGCCGTCGACTAGAGCGACGCCGCGTACTTTTGATCCTTCGCAAAGAATTTGTGCAACGCGAGCACTAGTCATCACAACACCAGAGTTTGATTCGATGCTGCGACGCAACGAGATCGGAACCATCCCACTGCCGCCGACAGGCCGACCAACTTTTGTGACATGGCGCATCGCATAAGTGAGCGCGCCAAGGCCTGTGCCTGGTGTATGTGGTGAGACGCCCCAGACGGTTGGTCCGGTTGCGAGTGCTGGGCCGATCAATAACTCAGACTTAAAATAACTTTGCAGAACTTTTGCAGATGACATTTTGCTCCAGCGCAACATTGTTGTTATGCCTTTGCCACGCCGAGCAATAACTTTGGCAACAAGAGAAGATCGAGAAGGGGGTTGACTTGCGGCTTCTAAAATTAATTCGACTACTGGCACCGCGTCGCGAACATATGCGCGGTAACCGTCAACTTCGTCTTTGAACATTGATTTCATCACGTCAAGCGTGCGATTGACATCGCGAAAGTGTGGCCAGATTCGCTTGTCATCCCACGAAGTTGCTAATTGTGTTGGGTCGACGTCAAGGTATTCGAGACCATGCTTGGCTAGATCAAGATCTTCACTGACACCGGTGGTTCTAAAGGTGAGGTGATCACAATTGCAAATGTTGACTGTCACACCCGAATATTTTTCACTTGATGCGGTGCCACCCACTTCGCTTCGGGCTTCAATGACTAATACTCGTTGACCAGCCTTAGCGAGGTAGGCCGCACAGACCAACCCGTTATGCCCGCCGCCAATAATGATTGCGTCGTATTTATTGACTTCATTGCCCATGCTACATATTGCCACTCGGTAGTGTATTTGTCATGTCTAAAGCGATTCGACGTCTGGGCGATTTACGCGGACCAGAGGTTGCCAGCAAAATCACATCACGATCAATTTTTGTACAACCGCTCGGCGCATTAGAACAACATGGGCCACATTTGCCTTTTAACACCGATGAAGTTATTGCCACGGCCGTAGCCGAAGCGACAGTCTCTGCAGTTGGCGAGCAACTAGATGTTTGGCTTTTGCCGACACTTTCATACACGAAATCAAATGAGCACGCTTGGGCATCCGGAACAATTTGGCTCTCGGCGACAACGATGCTGAGTGTGCTTGATGATATTGGTCGTTGCATTTCGCGTACCAACGCCCAAAAACTTGTGTTTTTAAACGGTCATGGTGGCAACTCGGCGTTGCTGAATGTTGTCAATCGCGAATTGCGCCTGAGTTACGGATTGCAAACTTTTACAGCCCATCCGTCAATGCCACCCGATCAAGGTGGTGCATCAGCCGAAAGCGAACTAGGTATGGGCATTCACGGTGGTACCGATGAGACATCGGTGATGCTGCATTTGCGACCAGACCTCGTAGATATGTCTAAGGCAGTGCGACGCGTTCCTGAAAAAATTGCGCTAAACAAACATGTTCGCTTCGGTGGATCTGTAAGTTTCGGTTGGCTCTCAAATGATTTCTTTGTTGAAGGACACATTGGTGACCCGACTCACGCCACAGCCGAACTGGGGGCCAAAATGTTTAAATCTGCAGTAAAGAACTTTGGCGAAGCACTCGAAGAAATTTCAACTTTTAATTTCGGCAAATAGTTAAAAGTCTGGTTTTTTGATTTATTTTTAAGCCTATAAATGACACTCGGGGGGCGCAAGCGCCCCCCGAGTTATCAATTAATAATTATTGATCGTTATGGCAATGTAATTGTTGGATCAATAAATTCGTTCGTCACGATGTCAGCAGCAGTGATGCCATCTTTCATCTTTGCGCCGATCTTCGCGTATACCGGTACCGCTGTGGCGATGAACGCTGTTACGCGATCCATGTCAAAGCTTCCCAATGTTCCATCTGGGCTATTAGCAATCAACTTGTTCGAAAGACCAAGTTCAACTGCTGCGACAGCCTGACCAGCGTCATACAACCAACCGTTGTTGAATTGTGTGACGAGATCCAAAATCAATGCGTTTGCACGTGTTGGGTCTGTTACATAATCAACTTGTGATTGCTGAATCATTGGTACGAGCAACTTCAAGCAATCTTTGTTGGCTTCGATCACATCTGGTTTGCCACCAAGTGACTGAGCATATGCTGTCCAGCCTGCTTCGTGAATCGTCTGATATGCAACTGGTTTTGCCCAGTCAGTAAGAACCTTCTCGTAGTAGTAAGGCTCTGAAGTTGCGAAACCTTGCTGTGCAGCCTTGCCACCGTCAGCTACGAAGTTGGCTGGTGAGCCGTCGTAGTTGCCGTCGACTTGCGCTGCGTCAAGAATGCCATTGGCTGTGAAGTACTCCATGTATGCAGCACCACCGAAGTAACGAACCTTCGCGCCAGTTGCCTTAAGGTCGGCAATTGTTTTGACATTTGGATAAGTTGCTGGGTCCCACATGATGATCTGTGGGTTGATGTTGAACGGAGCCACAACAGTCATTGTTGGGAATTCGCCCGAATCTTGAACTGCACCGTCAGTGCTGACGAAAGCCAAGAAGATATCTGGATCTTGGTACATCAACGATGTTGGTGAGCTGAACCCTACTGCAGGTCCACCTGAACGAACCTGAATCTTTACTCCAGTATCTTGACCCTTTGAAATGAGCGCACCAGTTACTCGAACGCCTGCGGCGTCAACTTCGTAACCTTCGCCCACCATGTTGTACAAGAACCCGTGCTCTGATTCTGGGTTCCAGTCTGTCTGAAATGTGATTGTGTCTGGACAGATACCAGCAAGAGATACGCCGGCTTCAGCTGCCATCGTGTCGGTTGTTGCCATCGTGTCGGCAGTTGTTTCTTCCGTGGTTGCTGTGTCGCTTCCACCGCAAGCAGCGATAGTCACTAGACACAGTGCTCCGAGTAGAGCGGTTACTTTTTTACGCATTTTTTCCCCTGTTCGTTTTGTTTGTTTGAATTAGTTTTAGGTTGTTTCTGAATTACAGGCGTGATGTTAGTTCATTTTTATTGGATAGGAAGCCATTTTGCTTTACATTCCATAAAGTAATGCAAGTTATCGACCTCTTGTGGTTGTGTGCCATTTGCCGATCGCGACTTTCGAAATTAGGCCAAACAGAATGAACACAACCAGGCCGAAGACGCTTGCCAAAATAATGGCTGCAATTAGTTCGGCTCCCCATAGACGCCCGCGATAGATATCAATTTGAGCGCCGATGCCCACAATGCCGCCTTGGCGGAAGTAAAAATCTCCAACAACGGCGCCGATCACTGAGAGGCCTGCCGATATTCGCAGGCCTACAAAAATATTTGGCATAGCCGCAGGAAATTGCAATTTTCGCAAGCGTGTGAATTTGCTGGCGCCATGGAGGCTGAACAACTCATGCTGGCTGGTGTCAACTGAAAGCAAGCCAAACAGTGTGTTATTGACAATCGGGAAGAAGGCGATAAGTACGACCACAAGAATTCTCTGCAGCTGAATGCCATCAATAAGTGCCCGAATCAGCGGTGTCATTGCCAAGATTGGCGCCGATTGCAGGGCAACGAGATACGGCCATGTTGCGCGCTCCATCCAACGGCGCGTAGCCATCAATGTGGCGAGAAAAGTGCCGATGATGATTGTGATGAAAAGCCCTGAGACAGCAATCTTGATTGAATCCCAAAGTGACATCAAAATTGGCTTGAGTCCTCGCTGCGTACCCGCTGACCAAGTTAAAAAACCTTCGTTAACCACGCGATGAGGGGTCGGTAGTAAGAATCGTTTTTGCGGTGGCAAGAGTTTTGTAGAGAGTAAATACCAAATACCGATGAACAAAATGAACACAACAACCGGTCCTGCAAAATCGCTGAACAGATTGCGATCTTTTGTTTCGCGTGGGGCATCGTCAATTCGCGAACTCGGGGGCGCCGACTGGTCGATTGTGTTTGTAACTTTCAACGTGGTGCCACTCATACAAGGGCTCCACGCAAGGCGAGTGATATCTCGCCGCAGATTTCGGCGAACTTCGGTTCGTATCTAAGTGAGTGTGCTCGCGGGTAACTAAATGGGATATCAAAACTGCCGACAATTTGGCCAGGGCGGGCTGACATAACCAATACCTTGGTCGACATATATACCGCTTCGGCAATCGAGTGAGTGATAAAAAGACCTGCGAAGCCCTCAAGTTGAAATAATCGCAACAACTCGTCATTCAATCGTTCACGAGTGATCTCGTCAAGTGCACCGAATGGTTCGTCAAACAAAAAGACGCGTGGTTTCATTACAAGCGAGCGCGCGAGTGAAGCCCGCATGCGCATGCCGCCTGAGAGTTGGCGAGGATATTTATCTTCAAATCCGGTTAAACCAACTAAATCGATTGCCGCTTGGGCAAGTTTGGTGCGTTCTGCTTTCTCGATGCCGTGAAGTTCGGCAATTAGTTCAATATTTTTGCGAACGTTTCGCCATGGAAGCAAAGTCGCATCTTGAAACACATATCCGATGCTGTTGCGATCAACTTCGCACTTACCTTCGGTTTCGGTTTCTAGATTTGAAGCAATACGAAGCAAAGTTGATTTGCCGCAACCCGATGGCCCTACAACAGTTAGAAATTCGCCAGGATTGATATCAAAAGAAACGCCACCGAGCGCTTTCGTGCCATCCGGAAACGTCATGCCAACATTATTGAACCCCAGCGCTTTTGCCACACTGAGACATTAGTTGATCAATCACCGCTCATCAAATAAAACGGCTCTCTTTGGGTGCTTTAGATTAAGTATTTGTTAAGTGCGTAGTCTTTCCGCGACGCATAACCATCGAGCGGGGTGCAGCAGTGGCGATCGCTTCACGAATTGAGTGAACCGGAGTCAACATCAGATCAGCGATTCCTCCAATTTTGATCTCAGAAAATGATAAACCCATTACAGACTTCGCGGTGCTCGATACTGCTGCGAACGCTTCATTAGGTAACTGGTGCGCTGCAAGGATCAACAGCGCAGCACTTTCAAGGGGGTCGCCACGGCCGATCGGATTAAACGGGTCTTGTAAGTTGTCGGCGCCCGCAGCGACTCTTACGCCAGCCGCACGCAACGCAGAAATAGCAGTCAATCCACGTGGTGGGGCAGTGTGATTATCGCGTGCTTGCAGAAAAAGATTCGTGTGTGGCAAAGTAACCACGCCAATGTTTGCAGTGGCCACTTTTTCGCATATTCGTTTTTGGGTCTCCAAGTTTTGCATGCCCAGACTCACGCAGTGGCTGGCAGTCACAGAATTCGAAAAGCCAGTGGCGATAACTCGCTCGGCAAGGTCTTCGAGTGAAATCCGATTGACATCGGTGTGCTCATCGGTGTGCAGATCAAGACCGCAGCCAAGTTCTGATGCAAGCTCAAGCAACGCAATGTTTGCGCCAACTGGGTCAACATCGAGATGCGGGCAACCACCCAGTAAATCGACTCCCAATTTGATGGCGGCTTTACCGCGTGCAAGGTTTGCTTTGCCATCCTGTCCGCTTAGTGGCCAACCCAGTAGTGCACAAATTTGTAAGTCGACGATATCTTTTGTGCGGCTGCGTACTTCAAGTAGGGCTTCAACAGAATCAAGTGAGTTCCATTCTGTGACATCGGCGTGAGTTCGAATAGCAGTTACGCCGTTTCTGACCATTAATCGAACGGCTCGTTCGGCCCGTTCAATGGTGTCGGCGACTGTTATCTGGTTGCGGTGAGACTCCATGGCGTTAATTGCACCCATCAAATCTCCGGTCGGGTTCGCAATGCGCTCTGACAAAAACGCCTTGTCAAGATGTGCATGAGGTTCTGCTAACGATGATGTCAACAGCGCACCAGAGGCGTTAATTATTTCTTCACCAGGTTGATCAAAAAGCCGAACACTTTTGGCTGGTTCGATCGCAACGATAGTTTCATCGTTAATTCGCAAGTCGAATAACTCGTCGTCGCCACTTTTAAGCCGGCAACTTTTAATCAGCACAAGGCTATTTTCTAGATCAAAGGTTGAAGATTTGGAAGCGGTCGGCGCTCAATTTTTTCGCCCAGTCGAGGAAAGATTTCTTCTGCTACGAAATGCATTTGCTCGCTCATTTCTTCACGACTCACACCGGGATAATCAAAGAAAAAGCAAATATGTTTTAAGTCAAGTAGTTCACGCCAAAAACCGATTGTGTCTACGGCGTCGTCGAAAGATCCAACAATCTGAATTTTTTGGTCATTTGATTCTTGTACTGTCGGACAGTGGTTAAACGCAACTTTGCTGCCATCCGGATTTCGATATGAAGAAAAACGTCCGTATGGTGACAAGAAGTTTGCAAATTCATCATGGCCAGGCTTGCCTTTGATCATTGCCTTCTCACGAGTTTTTGCACAATGCAAATTCATCACGAGCATTCGATCTTGTCCAGGGGCAACTGGTGTGCCATTCTCTTGGCGAATCGCGGCATAGCGATCCCACTTTTGTTTTTGACTGTCGGCATTTTGTAACCAATAAACAGCCTTATGGCCAACTCGTGGGACGTATTCGATTGTCTCTGGTGATGTAACTGGCTGGTAAATATCAATGTGTCGAAGGGGCTTTGGAATCAGGGTTAAGTCATCCACGTAACTTCCACGATCAGGAATATCGTCTGGAGGAAATACAAAGTGTTTGCCCCGATACGAGAATCGCTCGTTATACCAAGCAAGTTTAATTATCTCGATGCTTTCTTCGAATACTTCGCGATTGATTCGGTCATGTTCGGCGCTCATTGCGTTATCACCTGAGGCGACAACAGTCCCGAGACTCCATGCTTCTCGGGGCACAGTGCCACGACCAACACCAAACTCCATTCGGCCGCCAGTAATTATGTCGGCAAGCGCGAAATCTTCGGCAAGACGAAGTGGATGCCACTGTGGAACAACATTGAACATCTGCCCGAGTCGAAGATTTTTGGTGACGTTTGTTAAATGTTGGCCGAACATAATTAGATTCGGCAGAACCTCATAACCTTCGAATTGAAAGTGGTGCTCTGTTAGCCACATCGTGTCGATACCCACTTCGTCGGCAGTCTTGGCCCATGCCACAAGATTCTTGTAACACTCGATCACGCTGTCATTGCCGTATCGACGTTTAGTTGGTGCCACTTGACCGGCATCGTCCATTGGGACGGTGCAAAAGAAATTTGCATCTACGCGCATTGGTTTACAATACCTCAGTTGCCATGCCACGAATCGCGTTCGAGCAATACTTTTTTTAAAGTTGCCGGGCGGTCAGACATGATGCCGTCTACTCCGAGGTCTAAAAGCCTGTTCATTTCTTTGGGCTCATCGATAGTCCAAACGTGCACCTGAATGTCGGCTCTGTGGGCCGCCGAGATAAAAGCCTTGTCGACAATTGTTAGCGGGCCTTGGCTAACGGGCACTTGCGCTGCATATACGTTCTGAAATTTGCCCGTATGTCTAACCCAACTGCCCAGGCGAAGTTTCGTAACTTCGCGTGGACCCATTGATGTGCACAACTTTGGCCCAAATTGTTCACGCAGCGATGCAAGTCTCTTGTCGCTAAATGAGCCAATGCAAACACGTTCGAAAACATCATCTTGATTCATTTTTTGAGCAAGACGATCCGCGAGCGGTTTGAGTGCTTGGTCTGATTTGCAGTCGATATTTATGTGCGCATTTGGCCATGCCGAAAGTAGGTCATCTAAAAGCGGAATCGGCTCTGTGCCATTGACTCTTGCTTGGCTGACTTCTGAGTAGTCAAGTTCGCTGATTAAGCCTGGTCGACCACAAGTTCGAGATAAGTCGTCATCATGAAATGCAAGTAAGACGCCGTCGCGAGTGGCGTGCACATCGGTCTCTAGATATATGTATCCCAAATTCATGGCATGCTCAAACGCGGGCATTGTATTTTCGGGTGCGTCACTCGCACCGCCACGATGAGCAAAAGCAATAGGTGTTTTGTGTCTAAGAAATGGATGTGTAGTCATTTTAAGTTGCTGAATTCAGCACGCATCTAAATCGCGCGACCAGAACTCTTCCAGTACTCATCTTTAAGAATCCGTTTATAAAGTTTTCCGGTTGGGTGTCGAGGCAATTCTGCGCGAAAATCAATCGACCGTGGGCACTTCAGGTCAGCCAAGGACTCTCTGCAAAAAGCTTTAAGCACGCGCTCGAGCTCTGCGGCCTCTGCTGAATTTTTTGGCATAGAAACTGGTTGAACCACGGCTTTGACTTCTTCGCCAAACTCATCATTAGGCACACCAAAGACGGCGACATCTGTGACTAGTGGGTGATTGATTAAAATATTTTCAGCCTCTTGCGGATAAATATTTACGCCACCAGAAATAATCATGAACGCTTTGCGGTCTGTTAAATAAAGAAATTTATCTGCGTCTAGATAGCCGACATCACCAAGTGTTGTCCAGCCTCGCCCTTTCGGGTCTCGTGAGCTCTTAGTTTTCTCTGGGTCGTTGTGATATTCGAAATCAACTTTGCTCTCGAAATATATTGTGCCCGGCTCATTAATCGGAAGTTCATCACCAGCATCATCACAAATATGAACGATTGCATTTATTGAAACGCCGACAGTTCCTGGGTGTGCAAGCCATTGCTCTGAGTTGCAATAAACGAAACCATTGCCTTCGCTGCCTGCGTAATATTCGTGGATGATTGGTCCCCACCAGTTAATCATCTTGCGTTTTATTTCAATTGGGCAAGGCGCTGCAGCATGAATTGCACAACGCAGGCTTGTTGTGTCGTAAATAGTGCGCTTTGATTCGTCTAGTTTCAGCATTCGAACAAACATCGTCGGCACGAGTTGCGAATGGGTTACTTTAAAACGCTCGATAAGTCTCAAATATTCTTCAGGATCAAAGTGATCCATGATGATTGCTGTTCCGCCAAGTCTTTGAGCAGTCATCGTGAAGCGAAGTGGCGCTGCGTGATACAACGGAGCAGGTGAGAGATATGTAGTTGTGTCGTCCATTGCAAACAGCATCTGACATAACGTCGCAAGTCCTGTTTGTGCTCCAAGTTCTGTCATTGCTAGACCTAGTTTGATTCCTTTCGGACGACCAGTCGTGCCGCTCGAGTAAAGCATGTCAACGCCATCAATTCGTTCAGATAGCGGATTAGTTGAGGCTTTCGCCATGGCGTCTTCGAACGAGTCGTAGCCCGTGGCAGTGCCGTCAAGCATTAACCGCAGCGTGACATTTGGAGTCGTCGAAATTATTTCTGCCGCTTGTTCTGATTTGTATTTGCTCGTGATAAACGCTTTAGCACCACAGTCGTTGATTATGTAATTCAATTCATCGGTGGTCAAGCGTGATGAACATGCTGTATAAATTAATCCTGCGTAGTGGCAACCCCAAAGAATTTCTAAGTATCTTGGATGATTTTCTAGGCAGAAGGCGATATGGTCACCAACTTTCAGTCCTGAATCGCGCAACAAATTACTGAGAGCGTTTGCTCGAAGATCTAATTCTGCAAAAGTCGTAATTTCGCCGGTCGCAGCCATTATCACTGCTGGGCGGTTGGGGTCTTTAAGCGCTATTGATCCCGGAAACATAAATGCAAACTACTAAATAATCGTGTAAAAATAAAATCTGTCTATTGGGTTTAACAGATACATTGCCCTTGTGCAGAATGCAGAATCGTTTCGTGAACTCGTAGAGAACCCAACCGAAGTTTTGCCTCTTGATCTCGCGGTTTCATTGATAGCGGGCGTTGCAAATGATTCGGTTCAGGCCACTGACATTGTCACTGCACTAGACGACTTGGCGTCACGATGTAAAGCATCTAATGCTTGTGAGTTGATGACATTTCTGTTTGGCTCAGGCAAATTCGCTGGAAACACAATCAATTTTGATGAGGCTGAGAATTCGTTATTCGATCGTGTGCTTGAGCGTCGCTTGGGTATACCTATTTCACTGTGTGTTTTGGCGATTGAAGTGGGTCGTCGGAAGAATATTGAATTATTTGCAATCGGCATGCCAGGAAACTTCTTGGTACAAAATGGACAGGATAAAACCCAGTTTTTCGATCCCTATCGCAATGCCGAACCGATTGATTCACAACAATGTGCCGCGCTTTATCGAAACCTCACATCACTCGATGACTGGGATGACGGATTTCTCAGGCCTGTCTCTAACCGTATGGTTATTATCAGAATGTTGACCAATCTCAAATCTATTTACGCTCGCAAAAATGATATTGCTGGTCTGCGCTGGGTTATGCGGTTGCGATTAATGTTTCCAGAAATCGCCTCAATTGAAAACGAGCAATGGGCTCGTCTGATGCGAACCACCAACTAGTCGGCGCAGTATCTTTGGTTAAGTTATTAGTTAGGAGATTTTATGGCAATCATCGAGAGTGAAACAATCATTTCGGATGTTGAGGTTTTTCAGCGTGTCGAAAAGTTGATCAGCGAATTTCCTCCAAGTTCTACATCTTCAGTCAAATTTTTAGGAGCGCAATTTGATGCGGGCCTCGCGTGGGTTCACTTTGCTCTTGGCAGCGGAGGCATCAACGCTTCGCCTAAACATCAAAAAATTGTCAACGAAGCGATATCTGCCGCTGGTGGACCATCAAGTTATATGCGCAACCCGATCGGTTACGGAATGTGCGCGCCGACGATTTCGCAGTGGGGGACACCCGAACAGATTAAAAAATATATGCGACCACTTTTCACAGGAGAAGAGATCTGGTGTCAACTTTTTTCTGAACCAGGTTCTGGCTCAGATTTTGCGGGGTTATCTGCCAAAGGTGTTTTGGATGGAGAAGAGTGGATAGTTAATGGTCAAAAAGTTTGGACAACTCTCGCGCACTTATCTAAGTGGGGACTTTTGGTCGTCAGAACTGATGCTCAAGCAGTGAAGCATGCCGGTTTGACTGCAGTGATTGTTGATATGCAAGCACCAGGCGTTGAAGTTCGACCATTGCGACAGATAACAGGTGAAGCCGAATTTAATGAGGTCTACTTCACTGATGTACGAGTATCAGTTGCAGAAACTCTTGGCAAAGCCGGTGACGGTTGGAGAGTGAGTTTGACAACCTTGATGAACGAACGAGTTGCTATTGGTGGGGCGATACCTCGCAAAGCAACAGGCCCGATTCGCGAAGCAATAAAACTATGGGAGGCATTGCCCAAGGATCAGAAATCTGGCGCAACCCAAGATCAACTGATGAAACTTTGGATTAAGGCCGAAGTTCTGCGTTTGACAAATATTCGCGCTGGGCAGAACCGTCGAATCGGTACACCGGGACCTGAAGGTTCGATCGGCAAAGTTGCAAGTGCTGAACTTAACAAAGATACCTACGAATTTTGCGTCGATCTATTAGGTGCCAGTGGAATGCTTTACGGAAGTTACGCACTCGTCAGACCTGAAACGGCAATGAGTTTTGATTCGGTACCGAAGGCATTTTTGCGCAGCCGTGCCAACAGCATCGAAGGCGGCACGACAGAAGTTATGAAAAATATTTTAGGTGAACGTATTTTGGGTTTACCAGGCGACGTTCGTGTTGATCGAGATATTCCCTGGAACGAAGTTCCAAGAAATTAATTTGCTAATTGCGCGAGCACTGTGCTGGCCGCAACTTTTTTGTCATCAACAATTCGACGTGAGTCATGCGATCCACCGAGCATTGCTGTTGCCACTAGTTCTATAGCGGCCTGTAACTGACGAATGTGCCTTGGTGGCGGAAAGTATTCATCTTCTTGAGCGATTTTGACTTCACGAACTCCGTTTTTCGGCGCCAGCAAGCGAATTATTTCTGCGACGAGTTCTTCAGGCGCTGACGCACCAGCAGTAACACCCACAATCCCTGAAAGATCATTCGGCAATTCACTTGCATCGTTGACCCTGTAGACATTTTTGCAACCAACATCTTTGGCAAGTTTCTCGAGAGCCCGTGTATTTGATGAATTGTCTGAGCCGATAACAACTATCGCGTTACATTCGCGAGCGATCTCCATTAATGCACCTTGACGATTCGTAGTGGCGAAGCACAAATCACTTTTACCAGGCGACCAAACATCTGGATATTTGAGCCTCACTGCATCAGCGACGTCCTTCCAATCTCGGTGAGAAAGAGTGGTCTGAGCGAGAATTGCAACTGGTTCACTAAAGTTGGCTAGGGCGTCAACTTCTGCGAGCGTTTCAACACGCGAAATTGAATCTGGCGCAACAGCCATAGTGCCAACAGCCTCTTCATGTCCATCGTGTCCGATATAAACAATTCGGTAACCCTTATTGGCCCGAGTTTTAACTTCATGATGAACTTTGGTGACCAACGGGCAGACCGAATCAACGACATAACTACCCAGTTCACGAGCGGCTGCAACTACTTGTGGGGCAGAACCGTGTGCAGAAAGCATGATCGGTCGACCTTTGGGTATCTCGCTTAGGTCGTCAACAAAAATGACACCGAGATTCTTGAATCGATCCACGACGATTTTATTGTGCACAATTTCGTGATAGCAGTAAACAGGCGCATCAAAAGTACGAACCATCCAGGCGAGGGCTTTGATCGCCATTTCAACCCCAGCGCAAAAACCGCGAGGCGAAGCGAGGATAACTTCGTCAACGTTGTTCACTGCTTCAAAGATTACTTCGCCGTTACAACGGTAAACTGTCGGCGTGACAACATCCCTTGCAACCGTTGTCATTATTGGCCGACCAAATGTGGGCAAAAGCACGCTTTTCAATCGATTCATGGGTTCTCAAGTAGCCATCGTGCAAGACACACCAGGCGTGACTCGAGATCGATTTGAGCGACAAGTTGAATGGCAAGGTCGTCATTTCAACGTGGTCGACACGGGTGGATGGATGCCCGGCGGAACTGAATTAGATGGCAAGGTGAGTCGCCAAGTTGAATCAGCGGTCAAAGAAGCCGACCTCGTTTTATTTGTTGTTGATTCAACTGTCGGAGTTTTAGATGATGACCAAGCAATTGCAAAATGGTTGCGAACAAGCGGCAAAGAAGTTTTAGTTGTATCGAACAAAGTTGACACCGATAAACGCGAGTTCGACAAATGGGAGTTTCTGTCGCTGGGGTTGGGCGACCCGTTTCCTGTTTCGGCGTTGCATGGTCGCAAAGCTGGTGACGTACTTGATGAAATACTGATTCGAGTTCCGCGTCGAGAAGGTGACGACGAAGTTGAAATTGAAGTTGAGCGCCAAGGCCCAAATCGCACTCCCGGAATTCCACGAGTTTCGATAGTTGGGCGACCAAATGTCGGCAAGAGCACTTTGTTTAATCGTCTAGTCGGGCAAGACCGTGCGGTTGTTCACGACATGCCCGGAACAACTCGCGACTCGATTGACACAGTTGTTGAGACTCCAGATGGTCCGATGATGTTTGTCGACACTGCAGGTATGCGCCGTCGCAGTCGCGTAGATGAATCAACCGAGTACTACTCATTCGTTCGTGCGCTTCGTGCAGTCGACGAGTCAGATATTGCGCTACTAGTAATTGATGCAACCGAAGGCATAACAAGTCAAGACCAACGACTTGCCGAACGTATTGATGCATCAGGTAGTCCGGTTGTAGTAGTTCTAAATAAATGGGAGATGCTAAATGCTGATCAGCGTCTAGAGATTGATATTGAAATCGGACGCAAACTATTTTTCGTCGGCGACGCGCCAGTTTTGAAAATGTCGGCCTTGACCGGAAAGGGCGTGCAGAAGTTGCGGCCAGTGTTGCAAGATTCGATTGAGCAGTATCACCGCCGTGTGCCGACTCGTGATGTGAATCGTGTGATCGCCAGAGCACAACAACAGCAACCTGCGCCAAGTGGTGGAAGAGTGTTGTATGCATTGCAAGGTGCATCTGATCCTCCGACATTTACATTGTTCGTCAATAAAGAACTTCCACAGACATATTTGCGCTATTTAGAACGCTCAATTCGCGAAGGTTTTGAATTCGGCTCAGTGCCGATCAAGATTCGGGTTCGTAAGCGAGCAGAATAAGTTTTTATGCCTTGGTGTGAGCCTTGTGCAAAATATTTTGCACCGACAGCTCTGACTACTGCGGGTGATTGTCCAAGTTGCGGCACGCGTGCGATCTCGGCCGACATTCACGGCCGTGTGACGGCGAAGAATCTTGATTTGAGAGCCCTTGCCGCAAGTGGCGAACCAGGCTCAGAAAAGGTGCCGTGGCATTTTAAACTGTTGGTAGTTTGTCTAGTCATTTATCTCGGTTGGAGAATTGTGTCGTTGTTTATTTGATTTGCCTAGAGTTATAAATGTTGCGGGCTGTAGCGCAGCTTGGTTAGCGCGCTTGTCTGGGGGACAAGAGGTCGGAAGTTCAAATCTTCTCAGCCCGACAAATAATCTGGTTCAAGTGTCTAGTATTTAGCGAGTATTTAGTGCGTTATCGAAATGGAGAACTATGAAATTGGCAGATCGACTAAATCGTCTTGGTACAGAGACGGCTTTTGCAGTTGCGGCTACGGCAGCAGATTGGGTCTCACGAGGCAACGAAGTGTTTCCGTTTCACCTTGGCGATCTAAACCTCGCGACTCCAGAAAATATTTCTGCGGCGATGCAACGAGCCGTAGCAGAAGGCAAAACTGGTTATTGTCCGAATGCCGGAATCGCACCTCTGCGAGCAGCGCTCGCTAGCAGCCTTGGCAAACAACGAAATGTGCAGTTTGCTCCTGAGAATATTGCTGTTCAGCCTGGTGGTAAGCCAGTGATTAGTAAATTCTTGCGCAGTGTGATGAACCCAGGTGACGAAGTTTTGTATCCGAATCCAGGTTTTCCGATTTATGAAAGCCAAATCGAGTTCAACGATGGTGTGGCTGTGCCTTATCGCTATCTCGACACAGAAAATGGTTTTCAAATTGATTTAGATTATTTGACTTCAAAAATTACTTCGAAAACAAAAGCACTAATTATTAACGACCAGCAGAATCCACTTGCAGCCGAAATGACCGATTCTGAACGTCAGGCTCTTGCTGATTTGGCGATTAAGCACAATCTCTGGGTTTTGTCTGATGAGGCATATTTTGACATTCGATATGCCGGAGAAAGCAAAAGCATCGTGTCTTTGCCGGGCATGCTCGAACGCACAGTGATTCTGTATACATTTTCGAAGAAGTTCGCCATGACGGGTTGGCGTCTGGGTGCCGCAATTGGGCCAACCGAAATCGTGGAACGAGTTTCGAAATTGAACACCAATGAAGAGAGTTGTACCGCACAGTTTGTGCAGTGGGCTGGTGTTGAAGCGATCACTGGCGATCAATCAGGAGCAAATGAGTTGGTTCGTGTTTTGAAAACTCGTCGGGACGCAACTATTGCAGGAATTCAAACTATTTCGGGGATGCGCGTGCATACTCCGAATAGTGCGTTCTATGTGTTTCCAGAAGTGTCTGAGACGATGAAGCGAACCGGTCATGACGACGTTGCAAAGTTTGCCTCAGATGCTTTGCACAATTCAGGAATGTCGTTTTGCACGAGAAAACATTTTGGCCGCGCCGCAAATGATGAAAAAGGAAACTACATCAGACTTGCGTATAGCGGCATAAATAATCCGCAAATCGACAAGGGGCTTGCACGGTTGGCAGACTGGGTCAATTCAAAGTGAGTTTGAAAGTCGTTGTAACCGGCAAAATTCCAACGGCTGGTTTAGAAACTTTACTCGCTGCTGGTCTTGCGCCAATTGCGTGGGATAAAGATCAACCGATGACCCGCGCCGAATTGCTTGTGGCTGTCAAAGGTGCCGAGATTTTGATCACCTTGCTCACCGAAAAAGTAGACGCTGAATTACTTGATGCTGCAGGCTCGCAACTTCGGGCAGTGTGCAACGTAGCGGTTGGTTATAACAACATTGATGTCGCAGCCTGTTCGACTCGAAATGTTCGAGTCACCAACACGCCAGGAGTGCTGACTGATGCAACTGCCGATATTGCTTTTGGTTTAATTTTGATGGTGACTCGCAGACTCGGCGAAGGTGAGCGTGTAATTCGTAGCAATGACCCGTGGCAGTGGGGGATGCACTACATGTTGGGCTCTGGCATACAAAACCGCCAACTTGGCGTTATCGGAATGGGAGCGATCGGTATAGCAACCGCGCGACGAGCAAAAGTCTTCGGTATGAAAGTTGCATATTATTCAAGATCTAAAATCGACGACAAGATCGCTACTGAACTTGGTGCCAAGCAAATGTCGTTTGAAGAGTTATTGGCAACCAGCGATGTGGTCTCGGTGCATTGCCCCTCAAATGATTCGACTCATCATTTAATTGGTGCCGAACAATTTCGTTTGATGAAGAAATCGGCATTTTTAATTAATACGGCACGAGGCCCAATCGTTAATGAGCAAGAACTTGTTGATGCTCTCAAGGCTGGCGAGATTGCCGGAGCAGGACTCGACGTATTTGAGTTTGAACCAAAAGTTAATTCGGGTTTGCTAAATCTTGAAAATGTTGTTTTGATTCCCCACCTCGGTTCGGCTACTGCTGAGACTCGAGCAGCCATGGCGACTCTGGCGGCCAATAATGCCGTGGCGATTGCATCTAGTCAAGCTCCACTGACGCCGGTCAATTAATTTTTATGCGCGGACTCGGAACTTTAATAAACACGGCAACCGTATTGGCAGGTGGCGGGCTCGGACTGATAATCGGCAATCGCATTCCCGACCGAGTTCGAACAATAATCGTGCAAGTAATCGGATTAGTCACAATTGCAATTGGCTTGCGCGATGTGATCAAGACAGACAACATGGTGTTTCCACTTGTTGGCATGGTGCTTGGCGCAATTATCGGAGAGATGTTGCGAATCGAAGATCGACTCGAAAGTCTCGGCGAGGTTCTGCGACGTAAGTTCTCGAAGCCTGATAACGAGAGCAAGTTCGTTACTGGCTTCGTAACGGCAACACTTTTATTCTGCGTCGGACCACTCACAATTTTGGGCGCAATCGAAGATGCAAGTGGCAAAACTCCGCAGTTGTACATCATCAAAGGAACCCTGGACGGATTTATGATGATTATTTTCTCTGCTCTGTACGGTATTGGTGCTTTATTTAGTGCGGCGAGCGTGTTTGTCGTGCAAGGTTCACTGACTTTGTTTGGGACGAGCCTAGATACCTTGTTGAATGACCGAATGCGTCTCGAACTTTTTTCTGCAGGCGGTCTGGCCGTGCTGGCAATCGGTTTAAATCTGCTCGAAATTAAAAAGATTCGCCTTGGCTCAATGCTGCCAGGGCTAGTGATTACGCCACTGCTTGTTTGGATCTTTGCGACGCCCAACGGTTTGATTCACTAGCGAATCAAAAATGTGCGGGAGATTTAATTCGATAGCGAGCGGCAAAGACTTTTCGGCCGTGTATAGCGCCGATCTTTTAGTTGACGAGTTGGGGCCGAACCATAATGTCTCGCCGACTGCACTAATTTATGTATTGCGAAATAACGACACCCGACGCGTATTAGATGTGATGTCTTGGGGTCTCGTGCCGAGTTGGTCAAAAGATAAGACCCGTGCGGCGAGCATGATCAATGCGCGCAGCGAAACCCTCGCCGAGAAACCAAGCTTTCGCAATTTGCTTGCTCAAAATCGATGCGTGTTGCCGATGCAAGGATTTTATGAATGGCAAAATTTGCCAAGTCAAACTAAAAAGCCAATCAAGCAAGCACACTATATTTCGCGAACTGATAACAAGCCGATGACACTCGCCGGCTTATGGACGTCATGGAAGCAACCAGATGACTCGCTGTTTTATACCTGCACGATCATCACTACTGATGCAAATGAAAAACTTGCGCCGATTCACCACCGCATGCCAGTGATTCTCGAGCGAGACAGTGTTGAAGTCTGGCTAAGTCAATCGAAATTGGTTCCGTACGAATTGTTGACCGCCGCAAAAGATGATCTAGTGACCAGCGAAGCAACAAGTCGTCTAGACCGTGTCAGTAACTCCGTTAGCGCGCAACTCAGCGACGATCAAACTGGCCGCTTGTTCTAATTCTTTTCGGTCGACGTTCGTTCGTGCGTTAGCAAATTCAAGATCTGCCATCGAATTACTTGGAATCAAATGCAAGTGACAATGTGGAATTTCGTAACCAGCAATAACTAAAGCGATTCGCTGACACGAAAAAACTGTTTTTTGTGCGTTACTGATTTTTGATGCGATATCGAAAAGATGTGAACTCAGCGCGTCGGGTAGGTCAGTCCACTCGTCAACTTCTTTAATCGGCACGACCAACACGTGACCAGTCGT
>JAEMRY010000002.1:0-18698 GCA_016463105.1 Ilumatobacteraceae bacterium
CCGGGGCGGCTCGTGAAAGTAAGAACCAGTTGGGCGATAGCGAGGCGTTGGTCGATTGGTGAGAGACCATCAAGAAGCACGGCATCAGCGTCAATATTGGCAATGCCTTTTGAAACATCAATCGTTGCGGTAAGCGCCGTTGATAAAGCACTTCGCAATCCGAGACCTGCATCTCCAATTGGTGGCCCGGCAATCAACGCGGCAAGAACTTGGGATGTCGTAGCAGGGCTGGCGATTTGAATTTTTGTTGCGAGTACACGATTAGCGGTAATGAAATAAAGTTCGACAGTTTCGTTGATTATTTCGGGAGGGATATTGCCGGTGTCTTCGCCTGGCATCGGTAGGTCAGGCGCCAAAGTTGTAGTTGTGGTGGATGAACTTGTAGTGGTGGCATTAAGTTCAAAAGGAATGTTCGCATCCGCGATTTTTGTAAATTCATTCGAGTTTGGAACACCGCAAGAACTCAGCAAGATCAATGCAACCGACGCGATGGCACCCTGAACAACAGAAATCTTAGATTTCATAACATCGCGACAGTCTCTGAGTCGGTTGGTGTTTTTCGGGCGATTGAAACGATAAATCTGGCACCACCGGCGCTGTTTGTTTCAACCCACGCCTTGCCTCCGAGAGCATGTGCGTGTTCTTGAACAATTGCCAGACCTAATCCGCTGCCAGTGCTATTTCGTGAAGCGGTTCCGCGCGCAAATCTCTCGAATATGCGCTCGCGTTCGCTCTGTGCGACACCCGCACCTGCGTCTTCGATAATTATTCGCAATTCAGTTGCGTCACCAGTAATAGATATTGAAGTGGCACCGCCAGCATGATCGCGTGCGTTTTCTAGAAGATTGAGAACTATACGTTCGATTCTTCGGCGATCAAGCGATGTTTCGTCGGTGATAGCGAGAGTTGATGTATACGGCACTTCGCTAAACCCGTGTCGCTGAGCGACTCGTTGCACAAGATTTGCGAGATTCACGGTTTCGTCTTGGGCCGTTCCTACTCCTGCGTCTAATCGCGAGAGCTCTAAGAGATCTAACACCGTGCGATCAAAACGGCGAACCTGAGTCGCCACAATGTCAAAGGCTTGTTGATTGCGCTCACTTAATTCACCGCGTCGTGCCTGTAGAACTTCAATAGCCGCAGCCAATGCCGTGACCGGAGATCTCAACTCATGGCTGACATCACTAGCAAATCGTGTTTCGCGTTGTATTCGACTCTGAACTGCATCAACCATGTTGTTAAATGATGTGGCAAGCAACGCCAGTTCTGGGTCGCGCTCTTCTGCAAGTCGAACGTCTAATCCTCCAGAAGCAATATCGGTTGCGACTGAGGTGACACGGCGCAGAGGTCGCAACACCCTGTTGCTAATGCTGAAGCCAAGTAGCCCAGCCGCAAACGTAATTAATAAAACACCAAAACTTAGAGTTGTGCGGATAGTTGTCAGTGTTCGTTGCACATCAGTAAGTGGAAACGCTTCGAAATAGTGTGCATTGATTGCTGCGATATTTATTCCGAGTGCTTCGTAGGGTTCGCCATTAAATTGAAATCTCTGACGGCCTGTGATACCTGAAAGAGTCTTGCTAACGAGATCAACAGGAAGATTCGATTGTGTGAAACGTAGTGGCTCTTGTGGATAAAATGAATCGTCGTCAGCAAGATGTAAAACGGCGTAACCGCCACGCTCGCTGCGAATATTGGTCAGTAAGTCACCAGCATCACTGCGGTTTGATTCGACTACTGTGCGCACAAGTTGTGCGTTGTTGAATGCTTGTCTAGTTGCAACTTCGGTTCGTTGGTCTAAGAGATATGCGCGAGTAGATGCGTAGGTAACAATGCTCAATGCGAGGGCAGCAGCAAATGACGCGAGGCTGAAGTACAAAACCATGCGACCGCGAAGTCCACGCCAATTTCTTAGACTGGCAATCGTGAGTGCACCTTTGGGGCCACCAGTGAGCAGGGCTTTTAGTCGCACAACTTAATCATTGCGGGATTTTTAGAAACCCCCACCGACGGGAGTCAAGGGGGAGCATGACTTCCCGCCGGTGTGTTGGGATAATGATGTCTAAGATTTATGACGGAATCTGCCTAAAACTGTGCTTTTTAGGTAACAATCTCAATCTTTGAGGCAGAATATGACCCTGTGCAGAAGCTTTTATTTATTGAAGACGATCATCACATTCGGGCTGCGCTGCGTCTCGCATTAGAAGACGAGGGTTATGAAGTAATCGAGGCAGCCGACGGCACGACGGGTTTAGCGGCATTTGACGCCAACACTGTCGAATTGGTGTTACTCGACCTGCGTCTACCAGATATGTCAGGTTTCGACGTCTGTCGAATATTGCGCACAAAAAGTTTGGTTCCAATAATTATTGTGACGGCACAAACAGATACACACGATTTAGTTGCGGGGCTTGAAGCGGGTGCCGATGATTATGTGACTAAGCCGGTTATTGCTAAAGAACTTGCGGCAAGAATTCGAGCGTCATTGCGACGTACTACTTTGCTGGTTACATCAGTTACAAATGCCGACAAAATTATAGTTCGCGATATTGAACTTCGTAGTCAGCAAGGAATAGTTTTAAAAGCAGGTGTTGAATTGCCTCTAACTAAAACTGAATATCGTCTACTGCAGACGTTTATGGAAAATCAAAATAATGTTCTTTCAAGAGATCAACTTCTAGAACTTGTTTGGGGTTATGAATATCTCGGAGATAGCCGGTTAGTTGACGCACACATTCGTCGTCTTCGAGTCAAGATAGAAGATTCGCCGGATGATCCAAAGATGATCGTTACAGTGCGTGGAATGGGCTATCGCTTACTAACTGCGTAGCGCAAAAATTCTTGCGCGCGTGAATTGCTATTAGTGAACTCCATTGGTGGCAACATCGCAACGATTGCTTTTCCGTAGCCTTTTGTAACTAGACGCGGATCTAAAACTGCCACGACGCCTAAATCAGTTTGCGTACGAATCAAGCGGCCCGATGCTTGGGCAAGTTTCGTGGCCACGATCGGGATATCAATTGCTGTAAATGCTGATTTTCCGTGAACTTCGCGTCGGGCACTCATCAATGGATCTGTCGGAACAGGAAACGGCAGTCGGTCGATAATCACGAGACTGAGTGTTGAACCTGGAACATCGACTCCTTGAAAGAAACTTTGTGTTGCAAATAAACAAGTTGACTCGCTGTTGGCGAATTTGCGAAGCAACTCCATTTTTGGCAAATCGTCTTGCTTAAGTATTTCGAAGTCAAGTCGGCCATCAAGGTCGTTGTAGGCGGCGTTTAATCTGGCGTAACTCGTAAAGAGTGCGAGGGTTCGACCCCCAGCCGCATTGATTAGCAGTTCGATTTCGTCGTGAACTGCTTTATCGCGATTGCCTTGTGCTGGGTCAGGCAGGTGAGAAGCACAATAAAGCAAAGCATTGCGTTCATAATCAAAAGGGCTGGCAACATTATGTACATCAAATTTTTCTGCGGGTAGCCCAATTCGCTCTGGAAGATTCGTCGGGATAGTTGCGCTTGTCAAAATCGCCGTGCGTTGTGACCAAACTGCAGCATTAAGCGTCGCGCCAACATTAAGAGGTTGCATTTCGAGTGAACATCGCTCAGATGTGCCCGATACATAAGCCACGTAACCCGCACGATCTTGCAGGGCCAGATCTAAATCAGTCACAAACCGGGTACATAAAGATTGAGCCCGAAGTTTGCGTTGCTTGGCTGATTCGTCGTTGGTAGTTATTGTTCGGAGTGCTTCAAGTGCTTCGTTGGCGCGCCCGCGCAATTCGATCAATGTCTCACGAGTCTCACTGTTTAGTGGCAGTGCAACTCTTTTATTAACTAAAGGTGAAAGTTCGTCACGCAGCCTGCTTGCGCTTTTTGTAAATCCGCCAGCCATTGCATCATCGCGAATAATCACGCGCATCGCAGATGCGAGATTAGTTATTCGACTCGGACTAATTTCTAGTCCTGTTGAGTCGCTGACGACATCTTCGAGTTCGTGTGCTTCGTCGAAAATTACGACATCATGATCTCCGATGATCGTGCCTTCTGTGACGATGTCAAGTGCATAAAGCCAGCCATTAACAACCACAATGTCTGATGTCTGACTCTGCGCACGAGCCTTCTCTGCAAAGCATGACTCACCCTGCGGACAGCGTGCTGCGCCGGGGCATTCTTCGCTTGTCACACTGACCATTGACCAAGCCTGACGCTGAGGTTGCCAACTCAGTTCACCTTCATCGCCAGTCTCTGTAGTTTGTGACCACTCGACAAGTTTTTTGACATCGGCTTTTGTTTTAGGTGAAACATCGTCAAGTTCTAAGCGTGATTGTGCTTTGTCGGCAAGTTCGGCGATTCGCTGTCGACATAAATAATTGCTTCGGCCTTTAAGTACTGTCCAAGTAAGCGGATGATCAAGCGAGTCGTTAAGTGCTTTGGCAAGCAATGGCAGGTCGTTTTGCGAAAGTTGATCTTGCAATGCTTTGGTCACCGTTGAAACAACTACTCGATGACCTGAAGTAACTGCTGGCACTAAGTAGCCGAGTGTTTTGCCGGTCCCGGTTCCTGCTTGCACAATTAAATGTCGGTTATTGCGCAGAGCACGCCCAACAAGAATCGCCATTTCGTCTTGACCCTGTCGTTCTTCTGAGTTTTGAATTTGGCTTGTTACGCGATGAAGCGCATCAAGAATTTTTTGATCAGCAGCGTTAGTTGGCATTAAATTCTCTCGTGTCGTCGTTAGATAGTTAGATAGTTAGATAGTTAGTTCTTGACTAACGAAATTGCGGCATCAAGTTCGACCGCGTCGAAATCTGGCCAAGTGCGTTCTGTGAAATAAATCTGAGCACCCGCGATTTGCCACAACATAAAGTTAGAGATTCGTGATTCACCTGATGTGCGAACCAAAACATCAACCGGCGGAAGTGAAGAGTCATAAAGATGGCTAGCCAGATTTTGAGTAGTTAATTCTTGCCCAGTTCTCACTAAATTTTGTGCCGCACGAGTAAGTTCGGCACGCGAACCGTAGTCAAAGGCGACTGTTAGAACCAAACCGGTGTTGCTCGAAGTATCTTCAATCGCTTTTCGAATTGCTCGTTGAACATATAAAGGTGTTTTGGCACCTGGCTCATCGAAAGGGCGGCCGATCCAATTGACGCGGACATTGTTCTCGTTAAGTTCTTTGACGCGACCGAATAACTTTTTATGCAGACCCAAAATGTGTCGAACCTCGGCCCGCGGTCGTACCCAGTTTTCGGTAGAAAAGCCGAAAACGGTTAGATGGCTGATTTCACGTTTTGAGGCAGCACGCACAACATCAGACAAAGATTCTTCGCCCGCTGTATGCCCAGCAGTACGTGGCAAGCCACGTCGTCGCGCCCAACGGCCGTTGCCGTCCATAATGCAAGCGACGTGCAAACGCCTTGGTTCCATTCGTTGAACGCTACTTATAAAAAGTAGATCATTGGGGTCACATGAAAGTGAGAGAATAGAACAATGGTTAAGGCTTCGCACGATTCGACTGGTGATTTGGCGCACGTGCTTGTGTGTGCAGGATCAATTGCGCAGTGGCTAGAGACAACACCAACGCAATGGAGAGTGCAGATTGATGCGTTAATTCGTGCCGTCGGCGGGGTGGGCGTTAGGTGGTTGACTATTTGTCCTTCTGCTGGTGTGAGTTCGGCCGATGATCGAACTGCGATCTGCGAAGCAATTATTGCATCGCGCGGTGGTCACAGATCTGGTGACCGAGTTTCAGTAATTGCTGACGAAGGATTATTGGTTGTTGTTGACTCTTGTGCCGACGGTCAACAGCGACTTGTTAATGCGATTGCACAACTCAGCACTAATCAGGTCATTGATGAGGCAAAACTTGCGGCAACTTTAATGTCTCCAGCATCTGGAGAGCCAGATTTGGTTTTAGTTTTAGGTTCGCCGACAAAGATTCCTGAATCGCTCGTCTGGGAACTTGCCTACAGCGAACTCGTATTTTTGGATGTGCCGTGGTTGCGCTGCGATGTTGAACATATTCAAATGGCAATTGGTGACTTTCAACGACGTGATCGCCGTTTCGGTGGTGTTGATTCGTGAGCCTGTATCGCGATAAGGCTGTCGTGTTGCGCAACTACGATTTGGGCGAAGCAGATCGAATAATTGTGATGATGACCGAGAACCACGGCAAAGTTCGTGCAGTTGCAAAAGGTGTGCGTAAAACATTTTCGAAGTTTGGCGCTCGACTTGAGCCACTAAGTCATATCGATGTTTTGTTATCAACATCCAGAAAAGACTTGGACATTGTTAGTCAAGTAGATCTAGTTAGTTCGGCCCGCGGGTTGTATACCGATTTAGATCGGTTGACTCGCGGATTGGCGATGCTCGAAGCAGTAGACCAACTGGGTATGGATAGAGAGCCGACAGTACATCTATACAAAATGTTGGTCGGTGCGTTGAGTTGGTTGTCAGAAAATGATTCGCAATTAGTCTTGGCGGCTTTCTATTTTAAATTGTTGGTCGTTGAGGGCGTTGGAGCCCATGTCGACTCATGCGTGGGTTGTAGTGCTGGCGGCTCCGAATTGGTGGCGTTCGATTTATTTAGAGGCGGGGGTCAATGTCAAAGTTGCCGAACAGGCACCACACTTTCTGCTGAAGCGTTCGCCCTAATTCGCAACATTGTTGGCGGGCAGTTAAATATCGCTTTAGCATCACCCGAGAGTGCAGCAACGCGTGAAGTCTCAGATCTAGCAACTCGATGCATGGAGCATCACCTTGAGCGAAAGTTGCGATCGGTTTCTGTTTTCGAACATCCTGAACGCTAAACGGGGTCGATTTGTAATAGTCTGAACGGGTGCCAGCGAAAGATCTCGATCAAATAGTCAATCTATGTAAACGGCGTGGATTCGTATATCCAAGCGGTGAAATTTACGGTGGATTTCGTTCATCGTACGATTACGGCCCGCTCGGGTCGCTAATGCTCAGAAATGTTAAAGACGCTTGGGTTCGGTCGATGGTTCAACAGCGAGACGATGTCGTGTTGATTGATGCAGCAATTCTTGGTGCTCCGCAAGTTTTTGAAGCCAGCGGTCATCTCAGTAACTTCAGTGATCCGTTAGTTGATTGCACCGTTTGTAAGAAGCGTTTTCGTGAAGATCAACTTGACGATCGTGATTGTCCAGAGTCAAAGAAAGGTTGCACATTTACGGCTGCTCGGGCGTTCAACTTGATGTTTCAAACTCAAGCAGGCCCGGTTGAGGGCGAGGGTGCGACAGTTTATTTGCGACCAGAAACCGCTCAAGGAATGTTCGTTAATTTTGCCAATGTGTTGCAGACCAGTCGCAAGAAGCCACCATTTGGAATTGCTCAAGTTGGTAAAAGTTTTAGAAACGAAATCACACCTGGAAACTTCATCTTTCGCACGCGTGAGTTCGAGCAAATGGAACTCGAGTTCTTCGTACCACCAAGTGAGAGTGCGCAATGGTATGACTATTGGTGTAAGTCACGTATGCAGTGGTACATCGATTTGGGTATACCTGCCGACATGTTGCGTCTGCGTGAACACGACAAAAACGAATTGTCTCATTATTCTGCTGGCACAAGCGATATTGAATTTAAATTTCCGTGGGGTTGGGGTGAACTAGAAGGAATTGCACAGCGCACCGATTTTGATCTCAAGAAACATGCCGAACATTCTCGACAGAAACTTGAATATTTTGACCAGACAACCAATGAGCGTTACGTGCCATATGTTGTCGAACCAGCAGCTGGCGCAAATCGTACGATGGCGGCGTTCTTGTTGGCTGCTTATGACGAAGATGTCGTAAATGATGAGCCTCGCACGGTGTTGCGACTTCATCCGAGACTTGCGCCGTATCAAATTGCAGTGTTGCCGTTGTCAAAGAAAGACACACTGATGCCGTTGGCTAAGAAGATTCACACGATGTTAGGTGCTCGTTATATGTGCGACTTCGACGAGACTCAAGCGATTGGTCGTCGGTATCGTCGACAAGACGAAATCGGCACTCCATATTGCGTCACTGTTGACTTTGATTCGCTTGAAGATGACTCAGTGACGATTCGTGAGCGTGATACGACAACTCAGATTCGTGTCAAGATAGATTCGCTTGTTGCAGAAATTGCACAAAGACTCGGTTACTAAATAAAACAAAATCAAAATAGGAGGCATTATGGCTAAGGTTGCAGTGTTAGTTAAAGTAAAAACTAAAGAAGGTCAGCGCGATGCAATGACCCAAGCGATGACGCCTGGCATTGAAACTGCAAAATCTGAAATAGGTACGCAGTTTTATATTTTCCATCATGATGCTGTTGATCCGAATACAGTTTGGCTTTACGAGCTTTACGCAGATCAAGACGCAGCAAATCTGCACATGAGTTCAGACGCTTTCAAAGCCTGGTCAAAGTCTCTTGTGCCGTTTGTTGATGGCGCCCCAGAGATTTCATTTCTAACGCCGACAGGTGGCAAGGGAATCTAATTCTTGTACCTCGACGAGATACTTGCGCAACATCGCGAATTGGCAAGGCTTGACGAGCGCAATTTAAAGTCGCTAATTAGTGATGTTGCGGCTTTGCCCCGTGCACGTGGATTCGAATCACAACTGCGTCGAGAGTCAGCGACAAAACTTGCGGTGATTGCAGAAATCAAACGTCGATCACCCTCGCGTGGGGCGTTAAACCCAGATCTAGTTGCGTCAGATGTTGCAACTCAATATTCGTTAGGTGGTGCGAGTTGCTTGTCGGTTTTGACCGACGAACATTTTTTTGGTGGCTCAGTTTCTGATTTGCAAAGCGCACGTGCTGCGATAGATCTTCCGGTTTTGCGTAAAGATTTCACGGTGTCGCTTAATGACGTTTGCGATGCACGATTGATGGGTGCAGATTGCGTGTTGCTTATTGTTGCGGCGCTCAGCATTCGTGAAATAACTGAATTTAAAAAATTGGCAGACGAACTGAGTCTTGATGCGCTAGTCGAAGTGCACGACGAACCCGAACTTGAAATCGCTCTCAAAATCGGGGCGACTTTAATTGGTGTAAATCAACGCGACTTAAAGACTTTTGAAGTTGATCATCAGCGTGCAGTGCGCATGGCGTCGCAAATGCCCGGCAATGTTGTTCGCATTGCTGAGTCTGGGGTGAGAACTCAAGCCGATGCGAAAAGTCTGCGAGATGCCGGGTATCACGCCGTATTAGTCGGTGAATCATTAGTGACAGCTCAAAATATTGCGACTGCAGTTGGCGATCTGCGCGTTTAATAGGCGAGTTGTGAGTAGACCTGCAACTACTATCTTTGTATGTTCGTAAAAATTTGTGGAATAACAAATGAACAAGATGCCCTTCTTGCGGTCGCGTTAGGTGCAGATGCACTTGGGTTTGTTTTTGCACCATCCCCAAGACAAGTTGCCGCACAGCGCGTGCGCGAGATCGTTCGACGGCTACCTCAAGATATTCTGACGATTGGTGTGTTTCGCGATGAGCATCCACAACGAGTAATCGAAACAATGCGCGAAGCTGGTTTGGTCGGTGTTCAACTTCACGGCCACGAATCTGCTCGAACTGTCGCCGAAGTGATGGTGGATATTAAATGGGTGATTAAATCGGTCGTTGCTGGATCTGTTGAGGCAAGACATGCTGATGATTTTCCAATTGGAATTGTGATCGTCGATTCGGCGACACCTGGCACTGGAACTGGTTACGACTTTGATCTAGTTAATGAAATTCCTGAGACGATGCGGGTAATTCTCTCTGGTGGTTTAACCCCCGAGAATGTTGTCCAAGCCGTACGAACCGTGGTGCCGTGGGGAGTGGATGTTTCTTCGGGTGTCGAAAAATCGCCGGGCTACAAAGATCCAATCAAGATGAAGCACTTCATCACGAATGCACGTTCTGTTCAAACTGATGAGTTACTTGAAGAACGATCAGAAAATAGTTCGAAAAACTCTGAACCGTATAATTGGCAGGACGAAGCGCGGTGAGCGCTTGTATGTTAATTAGATGACGATCGATAAGACGGCTCCGCGAGAGTTGCTTAAGCCGGGAGCTGATGGCAGATTCGGCGATTTCGGTGGAAGATTTGTCCCCGAAACTTTGGTGCCCGCGTGCGAAGAGTTAGAAAAAGCATTCGACCTAGCGTGGAACGATTCTTTATTTAGAGCAGAACTTTCGGATCTACTTCGCGAATATGCTGGCCGACCTTCGATTCTTACTGAGTGTCATAACCTTGGGCGACAATTAGGCATTCGTTTGATTCTCAAACGAGAAGATTTGAACCACACCGGCTCGCACAAAATAAATAGTGTGCTTGGTCAAGCATTGCTCGCAAAAAGAATGGGCAAGAAGCGAATCATTGCCGAGACAGGAGCAGGTCAGCATGGTGTTGCTGCTGCGACAGCAGCAGCGCTGCTGGGTCTTGAGTGCAAGGTGTATATGGGTGCCGTTGATGTTGAGCGTCAATCATTAAATGTTTTTCGGATGAAACTTCTCGGTGCAGAAGTTGAAGCGGTTAATTCTGGTAGTCGAACGCTAAAAGATGCCGTCAACGAAGCAATGCGTGATTGGGTTGCGAGCGTTGAGTCGAGTTACTACGCAATAGGTTCAGTAATGGGTCCGCATCCGTATCCGTTCATGGTTCGTCAATTTCAAAGCGTGATCGGACAAGAGGCTCGTCAACAATTTCGTGCAATGTGCGATGGCAAAGATCCAAATATTGTTGTTGCATGCGTCGGTGGTGGTTCTAATGCAATAGGTATTTTTTCTGGGTTCATCGACGCAGACACACGTTTAATCGGCGTTGAGCCTGCGGGTGGTGCGGCGGTTGGACGCGGAGTGCCCGGCGTGGTGCATGGAATGAAAAGTTATTTAATGCAAGATGAACACGGTCAAGTTCAAGAAGCGCATTCGATCAGTGCTGGGCTCGATTATCCAGGTGTTGGTCCAGAACATTCATATTTGGCATCGGTCGGGCGAGCAGAATATCCAAGTGTTAATGACGACGAAGTAATCGCTGGGTTTCAGTTATTGGCCCGCAGTGAAGGAATCATCCCCGCACTTGAGTGCGCACATGCGGTTGCTTGGATTACTAAAGAGGCACCAAAGATTCAAGGTCAAACCGTTTTGATGAATTTGTCTGGTCGTGGCGACAAAGACGTGGCGCAGATGATGACAATTTTGGGTGAGTCGCTAGGTAAATAAATTGGATAACTCAAAATTCGGTGTGCTCGAAACAAAATTGCGAAGTTCGCGTGCCGAATCGCACAAAATTTTGGTGCCTTATATAACAGGTGGATTAACGGGCTGGATAGATGCGATACGTTACGCAGCGGCAAATGGTGCAGATGCAGTTGAAATTGGTATTCCGTTTTCAGACCCGGTTATGGACGGGCCGGTTATTCAGCAGGCATCCGAAAAGGCTTTGCGCGATGGAGCGACTCCGACTTCGATCTTTCATGAGCTACGCAATGTCGATGTACAAATTCCATTGATTGTGATGTGCTATTACAACACAGTGTTTCGCGCTGGACATGAACGGTTTGCCAATGCGTTACGAGATGCAGGCGTGGTCGCAGCGATAGTTCCGGATCTTCCACTCGAAGAATCGCGTGAATGGTGTGAGGCTGCAGACAAAACAGGTATCGAGACAATTATGTTGGCTGCTCCTACGGCGCCAGATGATCGACTGCCGCGAGTGGTTGCTCGTGCACGAGGATTTGTTTATGCAGTTGGTTTACTTGGAGTAACCGGCGAACGCTCAGAATTGGCAGCGACTGCAATTTCTATGGCGACACGGTTGAAGAAAATTACTGAGGTGCCAGTTCTTGTGGGTGTGGGTGTTTCGAATGCTCAACAGGCACAACAAGCGTGTGCAGTTGCAGATGGCGTAATTCAAGGGGCGTCAGTTGTGCGTCGGCTTTTAGATGAGGGTCCAGATTCGGTGGGGCAATACGTGGCGCAAGTGCGTGCTGCGATTGATAACTCGGTAGTCGCTTAACGCTAAATTATGACAGTGTCAGAATTTCCAACGCCGTCGTCGCTGATTCCGCATCGCCCGCCGTTTTTGTTTGTGGATCAAATCACGGCATTAGATCCTGGGAAGAGCGCAAGTGGTTTGTGGCACTTGACTGGAGATGAGTCGTTCTTTGCAGGGCATTTTGTTGGACGCGCAACTTTGCCCGGAGTATTGATGTGTGAAGCTATTGCTCAGGTTGGCGCGATAGCAATTCTCAGCGATGAAAAGTTTAAAAATAAATTGCCACTTTTTGGCGGCATTGACTCGGCACGTTTCAGACGGCAAGTTGTACCTGGTGACACACTTGAAATGTCAATGACACTTACGAAAATGTCGGCGCGGGCTGGTAAAGGTTCGGGTGTTGCAACGGTCAACGGTGAAGTTGCTTGCGAGTGCGAACTATTTTTCGTCGTAGTCGAATCGTAAGATTTTAATTCGCGTACGGCGCGATAATTATTGAACCGTTATGTCCACCGAATCCAAAATTATTTGAAATTGTCGGGCCAGGCTGCCATTGTCGTGCAGCACCCGTAACTACGTCGACTGTCATGTCTGGGTCGATGACTGTTGTATTTGCAGTTGGTGGTATCAACTTATGTTCGAAAGAAAGTAAAACTGCTGCGGCTTCGAGTGCGCCTGCAGCACCAAGTGGGTGACCAGTCACACCTTTAATTGATGTCATTGGTGGAGGTGTAGCACCGAACACTTTTGTGACTGCTTGCGCTTCGGCGGCATCATTAAGTGGAGTAGAAGTTCCGTGGGCGTTGACTTGTTTAATGTCGCTTGGCAATAATCCTGCATCGGTTAGCGCAAGTTGCATGCAAGCAGCCGCGCCAGTACCGCCTGGCGATGGGGCAGTGATGTGGTGAGCATCTGCATTGCTTCCAGCACCAAGAATTTCACCATAGATAGTTGCGCCTCTTTTAATTGCTAGGTCGAGACGTTCAAGCACGAATACTGCGGCACCTTCTCCGAATATGAAACCATCTCGCGTTGCATCAAACGGTTTGCTGACCATGGTTGTCGATAACGCGGTCATGTTCACAAAACCAGCGACTGCTGTTATTGTCGCCGCCGATTCAGATCCGCCCGAAATGACGGCATCACATCGTCCCCATGCGATTTGTCTTGCGGCGTAACCCAACGCATGAGTTGCTGCGGCGCATGCTGTGCAAATTGTTTCTGCAGGGCCTTGAAAACCGTAGCGCATCGAGATTGCTGCACCTGACGCGTTGGACATCATCATCGGAACCAAAAATGGTGAGACACGTCGTTCGCCTTTTTCGACACGAACAACAACTTGATCTTCAAGCGTGCGCAACCCGCCGATGCCTGTGCCAAATATTGTGCCGATACGTGCTGGGTCGTAAGGCAGATCGCCGGATTGTTCAAGAGCCTCTGTGGCTGCCGCTAACGCGTATTGCTCGCAACGATCAGATCGACGCATTTCTTTTGGCCCTGCGAAATACGCAGATGCATCCCAGTTTTCGATTACGACTGTGTGCGAACCACTTAGACCAGGACCAAGAAGCCCCTTCCAAAAATTTTGCTTGCCAATGCCACACGGCGCGACAACACCGTAACCAGTAATCGCAACTCGGTGTCCAGCGCCTTGCATTAAGTCAGCGCTTCAGATCGTCAGGAGACTTTCGAAGTTACGAGATTGAATGCTTTGCCGACTGTGTCGACACCTTCAAGATCGCTCTCCGGCACAGAAATGCCGAACTCTTCTTCGAGTGCCATCACGAATTCGACGAGGTCAAGACTGTCTGAGCCAAGGTCTTCTTTAAATTTTGCATCAAGTGTGACTTTTCCGGCGTCAACTGCCAAAACATCAATTGCACATTTTTTGAAACGATCAAATAGTTGTTGGTCCATGCGATAAGTCTAGTGCCCCATGCCGAGTCCGCCATCGACTGGGATTACTGCGCCAGTTATATACGCAGCATCTTGCGACGCGAGAAATGCAACAACTCCTGCAATTTCTTGCGGTGTTGCAGTGCGACCTAATGGAACTGCGTCAATCATCTTGGCGCGTTGTTCATCGGTCAACGCAGCCGTCATGTCTGTTTCGACTGGACCAGGTGCCACCACGTTTACAGTTATCGAACGAGACCCGAGTTCGCGCGCGAGTGAACGGGCGAGACCGACTAATCCGGCTTTTGATGCTGCATAGTTCGCTTGACCAGCCGAACCAAGAAGCCCAACTACTGAAGACATCAAAATTATGCGACCTGATCGCGCGCGCAGCATTCCTTGTGTTGCCCGTTTGCAGACACGATATGCACCGGTCAAGTTTGCGTCAATCACCGAAGAGAAGTCGCTTTCGTTCATTCGAAGAAGCAGCAGATCTTTGGTGATTCCGGCATTTGAAACGAGAACTTGCACGGCCCCGAATTTTTCTTCAACGGCAGCGAAGGCCGCGTCTACTTCAGTCTGCGAAGTTACATCACACTTGACAGCGAAAAAATCACCAGATGGCTTTGTGTTGTTGTAAGTGATTGCAACGTGGTCGCCGAGTTTCGCAAAATGTTGCGCACAGGCAAGGCCAATGCCTTTTGAGCCGCCAGTGATTAAGACAACGCGACTCATGGTTGCTTCCATTTTATAACCGCACTGGCAGCAGTCATGCCTGCACCAAAGCCGACAAGCAATACATTGTCGCCAGTCTTAAGTCGACCGTTATCGGCCGCATCGAACAACGCAAGTGGAATCGACGCCGAAGATGTATTGCCGGTCTTGTTGCCGACCCACGAAGTTTTGCTCATCGGTATATCTAGGCGTTTACAAGCTGCCTCGATGATTCGAATATTTGCCTGGTGGGGTGCGACAAGCGTGATGTCACTTGTTGTCAACCCCGCGGCCTTGAGTGATTTTTCGGCTGAGTCAACCATGATTCGTACTGCGCGACGAAAAACTTCTTTGCCTTCCATGTAAAGCGTTTTGCCGATGTCGGCGTACAAAAGATTTTCAAGCGAACCGTCAGCATCAATATCCCATCCGAGCAATTGACCAGGACCATCAGTTGCTTGTATCACCGCGGCACCAGAACCATCAGCAAATAAAATCGCTGTATTGCGATCGGTCCAATCTGTGATCCGCGACAATGTGTCGGTGCCGATTACTAAAATATTTCGCATTCCGATTGCGATTAACCCGTGAGCAGTGACGAGACCATAAACAAATCCTGAACATGCTGCATTCACATCAAAAGCGCCACAGCGAAGTCCGAGACCGTGTTGCACTGCGGCACTTGTTGCTGGCACAGTTCTGTCTGGGGTAGTGGTCGCAAGAATCAACGCATCAATACTTAACGGATCAACCCCAGACATTTCGAGTGCTTTGCGACCTGATTCAATTGACAAACTTGCAGTCGTGCCACCAACGTGTCGTTGTTCGATACCGGTTCTTTCGCGAATCCATTCGTCAGAAGTGTCTAATGTTTTTGCTAGATCACTATTTGTGACAATCGTTTCTGGTAGCGCTCTGCCCCAGCCGGTGATTACGCCGTTGATCGCAGAGTTTGGAATTATCGGCATTTGATAATTCTCAGATCGTTCTTAGCCAGGCGATGGGCTGATGCGCAGTAACTCGTTCACCTTCGACACTGATGAAGTTCTGCAAGACGCCGTCAAAGAGCGAGCGAACTTCGTGACCGCCAACCATTCCAAGCACGTCTCCAACACTAATCAGCGCGCCATCTTTGAGCGACGACTTGGGTGTGAACACTCCAGCACCTGGGCTCACAACTAAACGTTCAACTGCGAAAAGGTGTTCGCCTTCATGCAGGGTTGGTGTAGGTGTAACGCTTAAACCGATCCATTCAATTAATTTGTCAAGTTCATCTGGTGTTGAAATACTTAACGTGCGCGCATTAGTGAGAGTTCGTTTAGCCATTCCAGTGAGCACGCCGCCTGGTCCAAGTTCAACGAAGTTGTTGATCCCATGTTCTGCCATTGTTTGCAAACATTGTTTCCAACGCACAGGACTCGAAAGTTGCGCCGACAGCAGAGTTGACCACTCACTGCCGTGACTGTGGGCTTTGGCATCGACATTAGAAACAATCGGAACGTCAGTATCGCGGGGCTTAGCCGCTGCAATTGCTTCACGTAAACGATCTCGAGCACCACTCATATAAGGAGTATGAAACGCGCCAGAGACAGGCAGCGACATCACGCGCTTGGCACCGAGTTGTTTGGCATGTTCGGTTGCAAGTTCGACACCTGCAACAGAGCCCGCAATCACGACTTGACCCGGTGCATTGAAGTTCGCAACCCAAACGTCACTATCGGCTCGCCGACATGCAGTTTCGACATCTTCATCTTCGAGACCCAACACCGCCGACATCACACCCGGCGAAGATTGACCTGCATCGTGCATCGCCGATGCGCGCTCAATTACGAGTCTGATGCCATCATCGAAACCAAGCGCACCGTTTGCTGTTAGCGCTGTGTATTCACCCAGTGAATGCCCAGCGCAAAGACTCGGCTCAAAACCAAGGCGTTCAACTGCGTCGAGCACCATCAGACTTGAAACGAAAGTTGTAAGTTGGGCGTTACGCGTATCTTTTAAAGTCTCAGCATCTGCATTAAGCAACAACTCGCCAATGTCGCGTCCGGCAATCTCTGAGGCTTCGTCTACGAGCTCCCAACTTTCGTGGCCAACCCAAGGTTGTCCCATGGCAGGGCGCTGTGATCCCTGACCAGGAAAGGTAAACGCAAGCATCGTGGTTTAGAGACCCTTCATTGTCTTGTTCATCGTAGAAGAATTATGAGCGATTACCTAAACATCAAAGCGTGTCGCCACTGTCAAGTGCTAGATACGCTTGATGCGCAAGCCCGGGTGGCGGAATGGCAGACGCGACGGACTCAAAATCCGTTATCTGAAAGGGTGTGTGGGTTCGACTCCCATCTCGGGCACTTCGCAACAAACGTTGCTCAATACACTTATTTTATGACAGCGCACAGCATCAGTGAAAGATTCGTCGAGCGACGACTGCGCCGCGGTACTCAGACGATGCGTGAGTTACGTGATCAACTAAAAATTACCGATGAGCAACTTGAGTTTTTTTCGGATGAGGCTCGCGATAAAGAAGTCAGAGCGATGGTGGCCGAGACCCCAGATTCGGCGCTCGAACATCATCAGGCGCAGCAACACTTAGAAGTTTTTCAGCGACATCATGACTACCTCGTTGGCGCGATCGCCGAACAAGAAGCACGGCAAGACCAGTTGCTAGATAAGTTGACTGATTAATCTATGGCGACACGTATTGTTATTGCAGAAGATGAAGCAATAATTCGTTTAGATCTGCGTGAGACTCTTGAAGAAGAGGGATATCAAGTTGTCGGAGATTGCGGTCGCGGTGACGAAGCGGTTGAACTTGTTAAAAATCAAAAACCTGATGTTGTGATATTAGATATCAAGATGCCAGTAATGACCGGACTTGAAGCAGCCAAGTTGATAGCCGATACAAAAATATGTCCGATTGTTATGTTGACGGCTTTTAGCCAGCGCGAGATAATCGAACAAGCCCGCGATGCAGGCGCACTTGCATATCTTGTTAAGCCATTTCAGAAATCTGATTTGGTTCCGGCAATCGAGTTGGCGATTGCTCGTTTTGCTGAGATGCGGGCCTTGACAGGCGAAGTAGCAGCGCTTGGCGCCCAACTTGAGGTTCGCAAACTTGTGGACCGTGCCAAAGGAATTTTAATTGACAAACATTCAATGAGCGAAAACGACGCTTTTACTTTTATTCAAAAACTTGCGATGTCTGAAAGAACCAAGATGGGTGAGATTGCCGAGCGGATAATCGCTGGATCACTGCGTCCATAAGTTATGAAATTGATGGCCCTTGATGGCAACTCGTTGGCGTATCGCGCCTTTTTTGCGTTGCCGACTGACATGGTCACAGCCAATGGGCAGGTGACGAATGCTATTTATGGTTTCACTTCGATGCTGCTGACGCTGTTGCGTGATCATAAACCAGAGGGTGTGATTGTTGTTTTTGATAGAAAAGAAAAAACATTCAGACACATTGCTGCGCCTGAATATAAAGCACAGCGCGAAGCGCAACCCGATATTTTGTATCAACAACTTGATTTGATTCGTGAACTTCTTGCGACTATGGGTGTTGTCGCAATTGATGCCGCAGGGTTTGAGGGTGACGATTTAATCGCAACAATCGCGCAAAAAGCCGAGCAGGCGGGCGACGAGTTGATAATTGTTACTGGAGACCGCGACAACTATCAACTTGTTTCTGACCCACTGATTCGCGTTTTGTACAACAAACGGGGTGTCAGTGATTATGCGCTTTATGACGAAGCAGGTATTTTCGAGCGAACTGGCGTGACGCCGAAGCAATACGCAGACTATGCGGCTTTGCGTGGAGACCCGAGCGACAATCTAGATGGAGTGCCGGGTGTAGGTGAAAAGACTGCAGCAAAATTAATCACCAAATATTTAACGCTTACCAATATTTTTGATCATGCTGACGAACAGACACCGAAACTTAAACAGGCTCTTCATGAAAATCGAGATCGTGTAATCAGAAATGCCGAATTAATGGTTTTGCGGCGTGACGCACCAGTCGAAATAGATATTCACCAGTCAGTGCCAAATCCGAGACTTGATGATGTCAAAAAAATGTTCGGATTATTTGAGTTTCGTACAATGCACGCAAGGTTTCTTGA
>JAEMRY010000002.1:18798-56792 GCA_016463105.1 Ilumatobacteraceae bacterium
CCGATTGATTTGACTGTATTAACTGAATCAACCGACTCGATAAGTGCTGCTGCTGATGATGCGGCAAGAAATATAGGCAGCACATTAAAGCCGGTTGTTTCAACTTGCGATTCTGTCGAAACTGCAATCTCGGCATTGACAAGCAACAAAGTCAGCGACATAGCAGCAGCATGGGTGGGCGAAGTTGGAAGATCTGAACTACTTGGTTTGGCAGTTGTAACCGACTCTAGCCATAGTGCGGTTAGTTGGATAAGCAAATCGCTGCTGCTCAATTCTGATGTCAAGAAAATACTGCTATCTGATTGGCAATTTCGCGGGCACAATGTCAAACCATTGCTCAGAAGTTTGCTCAGTCTTGGGATTGATTTGAAATGCATGGTTCTTGACACTGCAATTGCGGCATATTTACTTGATCCGTCAGAGGCTCGTTATGAAATCAAAGAAGTCGTCGCAAGATATGTTGGGCTTGAATTTGCTACGGCTACCACAGGTGTTGATGATGGTCAATTAAATTTCACGGCAACTGATACAGAGTCTGCCTCAAGCATTGTTGCCGCAAACACCGCACTGGGTGTCGCGTTGGTAGCGAAATCTTTGACAGATGCTCTTGCGAGTCAAAAACTAACTTCGCTTTATTCTGACATTGAGCACCCATTGGTTCGCGTTCTCGCCAAGATGGAGCATCTAGGCGTTCTTGTTGACGTCAAACAACTCAATGCGATTAACGATCGCCTGACAGCCGAGTGTCTTAAATTGACAAAACAACTACACCAGGTTGCTAATCAAGAGTTCAATCTCAACTCACCACTACAACTGCGTAAAATTTTATACGAAGACAAAAAATTAACACCGGGCAAGAAAAATAAAACAGGCCCATCCACCGACGCGGCAACTCTCGAGAAACTAAAAGATCAGTGGCCAGAATTCATTGAACCATTGCTTGAATACCGAGAAGTAGAAAAACTGCGTTCAACTTATGGAGAAGGATTGCTCGGCGTCGTCGACACCGATAAGCGAATTCATGCAACGTTTAATCAGACGGTTGCACGCACAGGACGTTTAAGTAGCGATCAACCCAACCTGCACAATATTCCTGTGCGCAGTGAACAAGGAAAGGTCTTTCGCACAGCGTTCATTCCGCGGAGCGGTACAAAGTTTTTGGTTGCTGACTATAACCAAATCGAACTGCGTTGCATCGCTCACCTGGCAAACGATCCTGGTTTGATAGATGCGTTCAACAAAAATATTGATGTTCATAATGTGACCGCAGCAAATGTTTTCGGCGTTGCAGTCGACAAAGTAACAAGTGAGCAACGATCAAAAGCCAAAATGGTTTCATATGGATTGGCGTATGGCATGGAGGCCTATGGTCTGGCTCAACGTCTAGCGATCGGGGTAAGCGAAGCGAGTGAAATTTTAGATGCATATTTTTCTGCGTTTCCACGAGTAAAGAAGTACATGGATGAAACTGTTGAAGAGGCCAGAAAACGTGGCTACACCGAAACATTGTTTGGTCGCCGAAGAACGATTCCGGAGTTACAAAATCCGAATTTTCGAATTAGACAAATAGGCGAGCGACAGGCGATGAACTCGGGGATACAAGGTTTGGCTGCGGATATTTTTAAAGTCGCCCTTGTGCGTATTGATGCTGCACTTGAGACTGCCAACTTTGAGTCGCAATTGGTATTACAAGTTCACGATGAGGTGATTGTTGAGGCAGTCGCCAGTGAGGCAGAAACTGTCGAAAAACTAGTGCGCGAGACAATGTGCGCCGCGGCGAAACTTGCCGTGCCACTCGAGGTCAACCTCGCATGGGGGGACACCTGGGCCTCAGCAAAATCGTGAACTCATCAGCCAAATACTGATTAGAAGGGTAGGCTGACTCGTCCTATCCAACTCTCCTATCCACCGAAAGTAACACTTGTGTCAACCGATCAAATGATGGCGTCGCCCGAAATGGGAACCTTCGACGCAGAAGGCAATTACACCCCTCGAAAAGTAACTGAGCGAGACGTTTCGTTTGCAGACTCAATTAACGAGACGATGGTCGAACTTAAAGAAGGAAAGCTAGTCACCGGAACAGTCGTGCGGATCACCCGCGATGAAGTTCTCGTTGAGATTGGCTACAAAACAGAAGGCGTAATTCTTAATCGCGAGCTTTCAATTCGTCAAGATGCTGATCCAAATACGATCGTCAAGTTGGGCGAGAAGATTGAAACATTGATTCTCACTCTCGAAGACAAAGAGGGTCGTCTATTGCTTTCAAAGAAGCGCGCACAATATGAGCGTGCGTGGGGCGACATTGAAACAATCAAGAACAATGACGGAACAGTCGAAGGTGTCGTAATCGAAGCCGTCAAGGGTGGTTTGATTGTTGATATCGGTTTGCGTGGCTTCTTGCCAGCATCACTTGTTGAGTTGCGTCGTGTGCGTGACTTGGCACCATACATTGGTCAGCGCATTACGGCAAAGATTCTTGAACTAGATCGTCAACGCAACAACGTCGTGCTGTCACGACGAGTATTGCTTGAGCAAAATCAAAAAGGATCGCAGACCGACTTCCTCGACAAACTTACAATCGGCGAGATTCGTACTGGCCGTATTTCGAGTGTCGTAGCGTTCGGCGCTTTCGTTGATCTTGGTGGCATGGATGGACTGATTCACGTTTCTGAATTGTCATGGAAGCATGTTGACAATCCAAGTGCAGTTGTCAAGATTGGTGATGAAGTTTCGGTGAAGGTTCTTGAAGTCGACCGCGAACGCGATCGCATCAGCCTCTCGCTCAAAGCAACACAGCAAGATCCATGGCAAGAGTTCGCTTCGAGTCACCAAGTTGGTCAACTCGTTTACGGACGTGTTACGAAGCTTGTTCCATTCGGCGGATTCGTACAAGTCGGAGACGGAATCGAAGGTCTCGTGCATATTTCTGAGATGTCAACGCATCACGTTGAGGCGCCAGAGCAAGTAGTCACCCCGAGCGAAGAACTTTGGGTGAAGATTATTGATCTTGACCTTGCACGTCGGCGAATTAGTTTGTCGATTAAGCAGGCTGCTGAGGGTGGAGAATTGGCCGAAGAATATCGTGGCCAGTTTCAAACTGATGAGCAAGGCAATTGGGTGAGTGGCGACGATTCAACTCGCGAGGCTGCTTGGGCCGAGTTCTTTGATCCAAATGCTGCTCCAGCTGCTGATGCTGCAACTCAACCTGCAAAAGCAGAAGAATCAACAACTTCAGAAGAACCAAGCGCAGGCTGATAAAAATTCGGTCTGTTTGGTGAGTCTCCGATGATTCTCATTGGGTTAACTGGCGGTATTGGTTCTGGCAAGTCCGAAGTCTCTGCGTTGTTAACTCAACACGGGGCAATAGTGATCGACGCAGATCTAATCGTGCGTGAATTACAACAACCTGGGCAGCAGGCGTTCATCAAAATTGTTGAGATGTTCGGTAGCAGCGTCGTTGCTGCTGACGGGACTTTGAATCGGGCCGCGATCGCTGCAGAAGTTTTCAAAGATAAACAGGCATTGCAGAAACTTAACGACCTTGTTCATCCGTTGGTGCGTGAAGAGATGAATCTTCGAATTGAAAGCCACCGAAACTCTGACAAGGTTGTCGTTTTAGATATTCCGTTACTTGTTGAAAATCCACGCAAAGGATTAGATGGAGTATTGGTTATTGATCTTGATTCAGAAATCGCTGTTTCGCGCCTCGTTGAACAACGCAAGATGACGGTTGATGACGCGAGAGCTCGCGTTAATGCCCAGTCAACACGTGAGCAACGTCTTGCCATCGCAAATCATGTGATCGACAACTCTGGCGATCGAGTCGCTCTCGAACGACAAGTCAAAACTGCATGGTCGTGGATAACGTCACTCAAATGACAGAACGAAAGTTCGTAGTTGAATCAGAGTTCAAACCTGCCGGAGATCAGCCACAGGCGATCGCCAAACTTGCCGAGGGTGTAAATAGAGGTGACCGGTTTCAGACTCTCTTAGGAATTACTGGTTCTGGAAAATCGGCAACAATCGCCTGGACGATTGAGCAGATTCAACGACCTACTTTAATTCTTGCTCCTAATAAATCTCTTGCGGCGCAGTTGGCTCAAGAAATGCGTGAGTTCTTTCCGAATAATCGAGTCGAATATTTCGTTAGTTACTACGACTATTACCAGCCCGAGGCCTACATCGCATCTAGCGATACTTTTATCGAAAAAGACTCATCAATCAACGATGAGATAGATCGTCTGCGACATTCTGCAACCGCGGCGTTGTTGACTCGTCGAGACACGATAGTTGTTGCATCTGTGAGTTGTATTTATGGAATGGGTGACCCGGGTGAATATCGGGGCAATTTGCTTGAACTGCATGTTGGTGTTGATTACGACCAACGAAGCATCTTGGCACGGCTAGTCGGTTTGCAATACGACAGAAATGATCTGACACTTGGGCGCGGCAACTTTCGTGTGCGCGGTGACACGATTGAAGTTCATCCGGCGTATGAAGAAACCGTCACACGTTTCGAAATGTTCGGTGACACAGTAGAGCGAATCACAGTTGTAGACCCAGTAACTGGCGAAACACTTCGTGATCTAACCGAAGTTGTCGTTTTTCCGGCTACCCACTATGTCGCAGGCGAAGAACGAATGCGCGTGGCGATGGGTCGAATAGAAATCGAATTGGCGGCTCGTCTGAAAGTTTTTGAGGCAGAGGGCAAACTTCTTGAAGCCCAACGCATTCGCATGCGAACGATGTTTGATCTCGAGATGATGAAAGAAGTCGGTTATTGCAACGGAATTGAAAATTACTCGATGCATATTGATGGACGCAGTCCAGGTGAGCCACCATTTACATTGTTGGACTACTTTCCAAAAGATTTTCTATTGGTGATTGACGAGAGCCACGTCGCGGTGCCACAGTTGCACGGACAATTTGCTGGAGACCGAAGTCGCAAGCAAACATTGATCGAACATGGTTTTCGCTTGCCTTCTGCAATAGATAACAGACCACTGCAATTTGAAGAGACGATGGAGCGACTGAATCAATGTATTTTTCTTTCGGCAACGCCCGCGAAGTTTGAATTGGCGCTTAGCGATCAGGTTGTTGAGCAAATCGTTCGGCCAACCGGATTGATCGATCCAGAGGTGATAGTCAGGTCAACGAAAGGTCAAATAGATGATTTAATCGAGATGATTAAATCTAAAACCGCACAAGGCGACCGAACGCTAGTTACGACGCTGACAAAAAAGATGGCTGAAGATCTATCAGAATATTTAATCGAGCAAGGTTTGCGAGTGCGTTACCTGCATTCAAATATCGACACGATTGAACGAATCGAAATTTTACGTGCATTACGACTGGGTGAGTTTGACGTTTTGGTAGGCATCAACCTGTTGCGTGAGGGTTTAGACCTGCCAGAAGTTTCTCTTGTTGCGATATTGGACGCAGACAAGCAGGGCTTCTTGCGTAGTCAGACTTCATTGATTCAGATGATTGGTCGTGCAGCACGAAACGTTGACGGCCAAGTTGTGATGTATGCCGACAATCGCACTCCTGCAATGGAGTTTGCAATCTCAGAAACCCAACGGCGTCGTGAGCGACAAATCGCATATAACGCCGAACACGGAATCAACCCTCAAACAGTGCGTAAAGCAATCGGGGATATTCTCTCGCTTCTTCGGCCTGCCTCGGCAGGTGCAAGTGGTGCACCGTACCCAGGCAAAGGAAAACGCAAAGATCACGAGAGAGACAAGGTTGTTCGCGAACTTCGGGCCCTGCCTGATGATGAGTTGGCACGTTTGATTCAGACCCTTGAGGAAGAAATGAATCAGGCGGCTGAAGAATTGCGTTTCGAATATGCCGCAAGACTTCGTGACGAAGTGAAAGAACTGCGTCGCGAACTACGCGATGCCCACTAACACTTTGTAGCCTGCCTGTGATGGCTAATCAAATAATCGTGCGGGGCGCTCGAGAGCACAACCTAAAAAACATCAGCGTTGAGTTGCCGCGAGACAAATTAGTTGTGATCACTGGGCTCTCCGGCTCGGGAAAATCGAGTTTGGCGTTTGACACGATCTATGCCGAGGGACAAAGGCGTTATGTCGAATCTTTGAGTTCATATGCACGTCAGTTCTTAGGACAAATGGATAAACCCGATGTCGATTTGATTGACGGTTTGTCACCGGCGATTTCGATAGATCAAAAGTCTTCTTCGCGCAATCCACGTTCAACAGTCGGCACGATCACTGAGGTATATGACTATTTGAGATTGTTGTATGCGCGAATTGGCGCACAGCATTGTCCAAAAGATATGACGAGACTGTCGCGACAGACCCCGCAACAGATTGTTGATCGCATTCTTAAGTTTCCAGAAGGAACTCGATTTCAAGTTCTTGCCCCTGTAGTTCGAGGACGTAAAGGTGAGTACGACACGTTGCTGCAAGAACTTTCGTCGCAAGGTTTCTCGCGCGCTCGGGTTGACGGTGAGGTTGTCGAAATAAATGAGTTTTTAAAAAAGCAAAAACGATTGGCTAAATACGAGCAACACCAAATTGACATCATTGTTGATCGTTTGATTCGCAAAGACGGAATCGTCCGTCGGCTTACAGATTCGCTTGAAACTGCCTTGCGTTTAGCCGATGGTGTTGCAGAAATAGAGTTAGTCGAAGGTGGCGAGCCGATTACGTTCAGTCAGCACTTGGCTTGTCCAAAATGCGGCACTAGTTATGACGAACTTGCTCCGCGAAATTTCTCGTTCAACTCACCGTATGGGGCTTGCGAGACTTGTTTAGGGCTCGGCACAAAATACGAAGTCGATGTCGAACTTGTCGTACCTGACCCAAACTTGAGTATCAACGATGGTGCAATCGCGCCGTGGCGTTCTGCTCACACACAATATTTCACTCGAATGTTAGAAGCGGTTGCAGATCGCTTTGAAATTGATTTAGATAAAAAGTGGTCGAAACTTTCTGCGAAAGCACAAAAAATTGTGATGAACGGCGTTGATGACAACATGATGGTCAAGTACCGAAATCGTTATGGTCGAACTCGCGAATACAGCACCTCTTATGAGGGCGTTATTCCATGGATAAAGCGCCGTCATGAAAGTGCCGAGAGCGATCATTCTCGAGAGCAATTTGAAAGTTATATGCGCGAGGTGCCATGCCCGGCCTGTAAGGGTGCAAGATTAAAGCCTTCGTCGCTGGCTGTGCTTGTAGATGGCAAACACATCTCTGAGGTCTGCAATATGTCGATCGGAGAATCGGCAAAGTTCTTAGAAACATTTGATATGAGTGATCGAGATCGAATGATCGCTGAGCGAATCACTAAAGAGATTAATGCTCGTCTGGGTTTTCTATTAGATGTCGGTCTGGATTATTTGACGCTTTCTCGTGCCGCAGCGACATTGGCTGGTGGCGAAGCGCAACGAATTCGCTTGGCGAGCCAAATCGGCTCGGGGCTAGTTGGCACGCTTTACGTTTTGGATGAGCCGAGTATTGGTTTGCATCAGCGCGACAATCATCGCCTGATTGAAACTCTGCAACGTTTAAGAGATCTAGGCAACACCGTAATTGTGGTTGAACACGATGAAGACACGATCAGGTCGTGTGATTGGTTAGTTGATATTGGCCCGGGCGCCGGTGAACATGGTGGCCAAGTTGTCTATAGCGGTCCAGTCAGTGGTGTATTGAAAGTTAAAGACTCAATAACGGGCCAGTATCTCTCAGGTGCACGAACCGTAGCGATTCCTGCGATGCGCAGACTGCCGAATAAAGAATTTCTAACAATTCGCGGAGCGCGTGAACATAACTTAAAAAATTTAAATGTCAAGATTCCTCTCGGCTGTTTTGTCGCAGTTACTGGCGTATCTGGCAGCGGAAAGAGCACTTTGATTCGCGACATCTTGTTGCCTTCATTAATGCAAAAAATTTACAAATCAAAAGATGCGCCAGGTCGTCACACAGGTGTCGACGGCATTCAGCATCTTGACAAGGTGATCGATATGGATCAATCACCAATTGGTCGAACACCAAGATCGAATCCGGCAACTTATACGGGCGTATTCGACGACATTCGAAAATTATTTGCATCAACTCCTGAGGCAAAAGTGCGCGGTTATATGCCTGGTCGGTTTAGTTTTAATGTTCCTGGTGGCCGATGCGAAGCATGTTCTGGTGATGGCACATTAAAAATTGAAATGCATTTCTTGCCCGATGTCTATGTGCCTTGCGAAGTTTGTAAAGGAGCAAGATATAACCGCGACACCCTTGACATCACATTTAAGGGCAAGAACGTCGCAGATGTTTTAGATATGCCGATCTCTGACGCTGTTGATTTTTTTTCGAATCAACCAAGAATTTCTCGACACATGCAAACATTCGTCGACGTTGGTCTTGGCTATGTCAGACTCGGGCAATCTGCACCGACTCTTTCGGGCGGAGAGGCTCAACGAGTGAAACTTGCGAGCGAACTTGCCAAACGAAGCACTGGTCATACGATTTATTTGTTGGACGAACCAACGACTGGTTTGCATTTTGAAGACGTTCGAAGATTATTGATCGTCTTGGCAAGACTCGTAGATCAGGGCAATACTGTTTTGGTTATTGAGCACAACTTAGATGTGATTAAGACGGCTGATTGGATTATCGATCTTGGACCGGAGGGTGGCAACGCAGGTGGCATGGTTGTTGCTGAAGGTTCGCCAGAGATAGTTGCGAAGATCGATGCTTCGCATACGGGTAGGTATTTGGCCAAGATTCTTTCAATTGAAACAACTAAGTCTGTTAAGAAAACTAAGACCCTTACGAAGAAAAAATAGACTACGCATATATGCAACGTCCGAGCGGTGTAATTCCAGATACGCCGGGCTCATATCAATTCAAAGATGTGCATGGACGCGTGATTTATGTTGGCAAGGCCAAAAATCTTCGGTCTCGCTTAAATAGTTACTTCGCAAGTCCAGACACATTGCACCCTCGCACTCTGAACATGGTCACAACTGCGACAACTGTCGAGTGGATCGAAGTGCGAAACGAAATTGAAGCGCTGATTCTCGAGCACAGCCTGATCAATCGCTATGCACCTCGCTTCAACATTCGGTTGCGTGACGACAAGAGTTATCCATTTTTGGCGGTGACCACAGACGAGCAATGGCCACGAGCAATGGTGATGCGTGGTCGCAAACGAAAGGGGACTAGATATTTTGGTCCGTATCCACACCCGTGGGCGATTCATGAAACTTTAGATTTGTTATTACGAACGTTCCCGGTTCGTACTTGTTCTCCGGCCACATTTAAACAACACGAACGCCTCGGTCGACCGTGTCTTTTGTTTCATATCGAAAAGTGCTCTGGTCCATGTGTCGGAAACGTCTCTGCCGAAAAATATGCAGAACACGTCAAAGATTTTCTGGATGTAATGGATGGTGAAAGTGATGATGTCTGCGCACGCCTTGAAACTGAGATGGCTGCGGCATCAAAAGCCCAAGAGTTTGAGCGTGCAGCCCGATTGCGTGATCAACGCGAAGCAATCAACTTGGCCCTCGAACGACAACAGATGGTCGGCGAGCGAAGCGAAGATATCGACGTAATTGGCGTTGCTGAAGATGAGTTTGAGGCTGCAGTTCAGGTTTTTTATGTGCGCAAAGGACGAGTTGTAGGTAGAAAAGGTTTCGTTGTAGACAAGGTCGAAGAAGTAACGAGTGCAGGCTTAGCGGGCCGAGTGATTGAGCGCTTATACGACGAGTCACCGATACTCGGAGTGCCAAAGATGGTGATTGTGCCCGTCGAACCCGAAGAAGTTCAAGTGCTCGAGCAATGGCTGACCTCGTTGCGAACATCGCTTGTAGAGATTCGAGTTCCACAGCGCGGTGATAAGCGTGAGTTGCACGAACTCGTAACGCAAAATGCTCGTGAAGAGCTAAATCGTCATCGCCTTCGACGGGCATCTGATCACACAGCAAGATCGCGTGCGCTGACTGAGTTGCAGGATTTGTTGCACCTACCTGAAGCTCCGCTTCGAATTGAATGTTACGACATGGCTCATTTACAAGGCACCGACTATGTCGGCTCAATGGTTGTTCTCGAGGACGGCTTGCCAATGAAGCGAGAATATAGAAGATTTAAAGTCAAAAATGTTCCAGGCAATGATGATTATGCAGCAATGCGCGAAGTTCTAACACGACGATTGAAAGCATATATTTCTGAGCGGGATCAACCAGTCAACGAACGTGGTGAGCGACCTGGCAAATTTTCGTATGCACCACAGTTGTTGTTGGTTGATGGAGGCAAAGGTCAACTTAGTGTTGCCGAGCAAGTTGTTCGCGAACTTGGCTTAGAAAATGAAATACCAGTTGCTTCATTGGCAAAACGTTTTGAAGAAGTTTTTATTCCGGGAAGCTCTTCGCCAGTTGAGATTCCGCGCGGTAGTGACGCGCTATTTATGTTGCAAGTAATTCGCGACGAGGCTCATCGTTTTGCCAATCGGTTTCATCGTGAGTTGCGTGGCAAACGAATGACCTCAAGCACTTTGGATGGAATCGCAGGGCTTGGTGCCGCAAGAGCAAAAAAACTTGTTAAGGCTTTGGGCAGTGTCACTGCAGTCAAGCAAGCAACTCGAGAAGATCTCGCTTTGTTGACTTGGTTACCGAGTGGTGTTGCTGATGCTATTTATCAGCGCTTTCACTCGTCATAAAAAACGGCACCCGTTAGATAGCCTTATTAGTAGTGGCTGACATTCTGTTGATTACTGGGCTTTCCGGCGCAGGACGGTCGCAGGCCGCCGATGACCTTGAAGACCTCGGCTGGTTCGTTGTTGACAACATGCCGACTGAATTGATCGACAAGGTTGTCGAGATTGCGTCGGTGGGCTCGACATTGTCAAAACTTGCATTGGTCGTTGGCACTACAACTGCTCAGCGAAACGTGATAGATGTTTTAAAAAAACTCAGGCTCACCAGTCACCGTGTTCGGTTGTTGTACTTAGATGCGACGACAGCCGAGTTGGTTAAGCGATATGGTGCGACACGACGAAAGCATCCGCTGGCAGTAGACCACTTGGGTGTCGAGCAGGCAATTGCACAAGAACGTGTTCTGCTTGAAACAGTCAAAGGTGAAGCCGATTTAGTTATTGATACTTCTAATCTCACAGTGCATCAACTTAAATCGAAGATCGGTGAAATATTCGCTGCCGGCGATCAAGGCGACACGATGCAGGTTTCGGTTGTCTCATTCGGTTATAAACATGGCTTGCCAACTGATGTCGATCTTGTTTTTGATGTCCGTTTTTTGCCGAACCCACACTGGGATGAAAAACTAAGGCCCTTCACAGGTCTTGAAGCACCCGTGCGTGATTACGTGATGTCACACGAAGTCTCGCGTTCGTTTCTCGCTCAATTATTTGCGATGTTGACGACGCTATTGCCGGCTTACAAAGCAGAAGGTAAAAGTTATTTAACGATTGCCATTGGTTGTACAGGTGGACATCATCGGTCGGTTGTAATTGCCGAGCAAATTGTTCAGTGGCTGACCGACAACGAGCAACACCCAAGGGTTACTCATCGCGACATTCTGCGGGTCGACTCTGGGCACTAAGGTTTGGGCATGACAATTCGCGTAGGAATCAACGGCTTTGGCCGAATCGGTAGAAATTTTTATCGTGCAATAAAACAAACTGGTCAAGATATAGAAATTGTTGCGGTCAATGATTTGGGTTCGCTCAAGACAATGGCGCATCTTCTTAAATACGACTCAGTATTAGGTGTATTGCCAAATACGATTTTTGCTACTGATGACGGAATCAGCATTGACGGCAAAATTCTTAAAGTTCTGTCAAAGCGTGACCCAAAAGATTTGGGCTGGGGCGATCTGGGTGTAGATCTCGTGATTGAATCCACAGGGTTTTTTACAGATCGCGATAAAGCCTCGGCTCACTTAGAAGCAGGGGCACCGTGTGTGATTATCTCTGCGCCCGCCACCAATGCTGATGCAACTTTTGTGTACGGCGTCAACCACCAAGATTTTGATCCAAAAAATCACAAAGTAGTTTCGAATGCCAGTTGCACTACGAATTGTTTTGTGCCGATGGTCAAAGTTTTGGATGATGCATTTGGCGTCGAAAATGGTCTGATGACTACGATCCATGCATACACAGGTGATCAGTCTTTAGTAGACGGGCCGCACAGTGATTTGCGTCGAGCAAGGGCTGCGGCGATAAATATTATTCCGACTAGTACTGGCGCGGCACGAGCAACAAGTCTGGTGATGCAATCAATGAAGGGCAAACTTGACGGAACATCTTTGCGTGTTCCCGTGCCGACGGGGTCGATTACTGATCTTGTTGCAAACTTAAAAAAACCAGCGTCAGTTGCCGAAATTAATTCGGCGTTTAAGGCTGCGGCAACTGGTCCACTTAAAAATATTCTCGAATATTGCACCGACCCAATTGTTTCTAGCGATGTTGTGACTAATCCTCATAGTTGCGTGTTTGACAGTGACTTGACAATGAGTATGGGTTCTCTGGTCAAGGTCTTGGGTTGGTATGACAACGAATGGGGCTACTCGAATCGGCTCGTAGACATAACCGCGTTTATCGGGGCTGCACTCAAGCGCTAAATGATTCCACATCTTGAAGATCTTGGTGACGTGCGCGGAAAAACCGCACTCGTGCGAACTGATTTTAATGTGCCAATGTCTGGGCCAGATTCGGCACGAGTGATCACGGATGATTTTAGAATCAGGGCTGCACTTCCGACAATTAATTGGTTGACCGACCGTGGCGCAAAAGTTATTTGTGCGAGTCATTTAGGTCGGCCTAAAGGCGTCGTAAACATCAAATACTCAATGGCGCCAATTCGTGAGCGACTTGCCGAACTCGCACCGGGTGTCGAACTGCTTGAAAACTTGCGCTTTGATGCTGGCGAAGAATCAAACGATCCGGCATTTGTTGCGCAACTAATTAACGGTGTGGATCTGTATATTAACGATGCATTTGGTGCGGCTCACCGATCGCATGGGTCAATAGTTGGTCCACCAAAGACATTGCCGTCTGCTGCTGGACGTTTATTGCAACGCGAGGTTGAAGTGCTCGGTGAGATGCGCAAGAATCCGAAGCGTCCGTTAATTGCAGTATTGGGTGGTGCGAAAATTAGCGACAAACTTGGAGTAATTGAGGCACTAACTAGCATTGTTGATGCGTTTGTGATTGGCGGCGGCATGTGCTTCACGTTTCTAGCGGCAAAAGGTCTTCCAATCGGTGACTCGTTGTGTGAGAAAAATCAAATCGATGCATGCAAAAAACTTCTGGCAGGCAACGTGCCGATCCATCTTCCTGAAGACATTGTCGGTTTAGACGCAGATGGAAATTTCGCCACATTTGGGGTTCGACTTCCTGAACACGCAAAGGGTTTAGACATCGGTCCTGGAAGCGCAGCGGCTTTTGCCGACATCGTTATGTCAGCACGAAGCGTATTTTGGAATGGGCCGATGGGAATGTTCGAAGATGATCGATTTGCCGCCGGAACACGAACTATTGCCCAAGCGATGTCAGAAACAAAAGCCTTCACAGTTGTTGGAGGGGGAGATTCTGCGGCGGCTCTCGCGCAATTTGGATACGAAAAAGATGTTGATCACGTTTCTACTGGGGGTGGGGCATCATTAGAGTTTCTTGAACTCGGCGACTTGCCTGGATTAATAGCATTGCGAGGAGCACCGAATGTCAAATGAAACTAGAAAGCCACTGATCAGCGGCAACTGGAAGATGAATCACAATCACTTCGAGGCCATTCAGTGCATTCAAAAACTTGCTTACTTATTAACGAAAGACGATTTCGCTGCTGTTGATGTAACCATTCATCCGCCGTTTACTGATTTGCGAAGTGCGCAAACTTTAATCGATGCAGACGAGTTGCGATTTATTCTTGGCGCTCAACACTGTCATGAAGCCGATTCAGGCGCGTTCACAGGCGAAATTTCTGCGCAGTTCTTGGCGAAACTAAATGTGCGCTATGTAATAGTTGGTCACAGTGAGCGCCGCGAATTATTTGGCGAAACCGATGAAGTTGTGCAACAAAAATTAGTGTCGATTCAAAAACACAAAATGACGCCAATTCTGTGTGTCGGTGAAACTCTTAGCGATCGTGAAGCCGGGTTAACTCATGACAAGATTCTTGGGCAAGTTCGAACTGCATTGGCAAAACAATCAGTCGAACAAGTTCGGTCGATGGTGATTGCGTATGAACCGATTTGGGCAATCGGAACTGGCAAGACCGCTACGGCCGATGATGCACAACGGGTGATTAGTGCGATTCGCCAAGAAGTTGCCAAAATCTCATCCAAGATGGCAGCCGAGGCGATTCGATTGCAATACGGTGGCAGCGTGAAGGCAAGCAATATCGGTGAGATTATGTCGCAACCTGATATTGACGGGGTTTTGGTCGGTGGCGCCAGCCTTGATTCGGCAGAGTTTGCTCGCATTTGCCAGTACCGGCTTAGAGCCAGCTAAGTTTTGCCGCTGCCCGATAACTGTTAGTGTAATTCTATTACTAGGAGTCATTCCGACTTCTACCTAATTCGACGGGGAGGTCGGAGAGTGAGAAAAACCACAAAAGTGGCTCGTCTTGCTGCAGCACTAGCAACTATTGCATTAATAGTTGCGGCGTGCGGTGGCAGCGATGCGGCTACAACAGACACAGTTGTTGATACAACTGCACCAGAAGCAACACCAGTCAGTTATCCAACGAGTTTGGAAGATTGCGCAAATGTTACTTACGACTATGTCAAACCAGCAACTGTTGGTGGCATGACGATTACATATGACATCAACCCTGCTGCAGTTTGGGAAGACGGGTCGCCAATTACGGCAGCCGACTTCGCCGCAACATGGGAAGCGTCATTGAACACACCAGGTTCGATTTCGACATCTGGTTATGACCAAGTGACAGCCGTAGCTGCCGGAACAAGTGACAAGCAAGTTGTTGTTACTATGAAAGCCGTTTACGCGCCGTGGCGTGGGTTGTTCGGTGCACTTATCAAGGCTGCTTCAGTCAAGAACACGAAAGATGTTTCTGCAGATTACGCAAACAACATTCCGTTCTCGGGACGTCCATACAAGATTAAGTCTTGGAGCCCAGATCAAGTTGTGTACGTGCCAAACGAGAATTATTGGGGCACTGACAAGGCTGTCACCAAGAAGTTCGTAATGGTGCCAAAGGCAGACAGCGACACAGAAATTGCAGCGCTTAAGGCTGGCGAAGTTGACTTCATTTACCCACAGTTCTTCGCAGGTATCGAAGAAGCGGTGAAGCAAGACAACATTCAAACCAACCTTGACTACGGTGGCGACTACGAAGGTTTCTACTTCCAACAGAAGTGTGGACCTTTCGCAGATCCGAACTTCCGTGCAGCGTTCTCAATGTCAATTGATCGCGATGCATTGTTTCAGCAGATCTACATTCCACTCGGTGGAAAAGAATTGCTTCAGTGTGGCCCGATGGTGCCTGGACCGTATTGCAATGGCGACGAGTTCGCTAACGGCTACGACCCAGCAGCAGCAGAGGCTTTGTTGACCGAGAATGGTTGGACAAAGGGAACTGACGGCTACTGGGTTGACCCAAGTGGCAAAGTTCCAGACATTCGTTGGATCATCAACACGGGCAACACTCGTCGAGAGAGCACACAGGCTTATTTGATTCCGTTGCTTAACGCATCAGGTTTCAAAGTGCGCGCAGACAACTGCGATGCCGCTTGTTACTTCCAGCAACGTCTGCCAGGTATGGACTATGACATGGCGATGTACATCAGTACAGCACCACCAGATCCGGCTTACCTCACTGGTGGTTTCGCTTGCGACCTCATCCCAACTGAAGCCAATGGCAACATTGGTCAGAACAGTCAGGGTTGGTGCAACACTGAGGCGTCAGATTTGCTCTATGCAGCAGATGTTGATTCCGATGCAACGACTCGTGCAGACAAGGTCAAGCAGGTTCTTGCGCTTATGGCTCAAGATCATGTGATGTTGCCTTTGATGCAGTTCCCGAAGTCGGGTTTTGCTCGCACAGACAAGGTTGGCGGTCCATGGAACGCTGAACTCAACAACTACGCAGCATTCAACAACATCCACCTTTGGACAGATGTTGACGGCGACGGACAAATTGTGCTCGGTGCCGAACAATGGCCAGAGTGTCTCAACCCAATCACTGAGTGTGCAAACTCTTCGTGGATGGTTTGGACAACTGCATTCCAGGTAATGCCAGGTGCTTACGCAACTACCAATGATGGTAAGTACGTGATGACTAACCTGCTTGCTGGTGAAGCAAAGGTTGAAGTTAAGAGCTAATTGCTCGAAACTAAGTAGTTCAAAATAGGTGCGCCAATTCGACTTTTGTCGGGTTGGCGCACCTATGTTATTTGTGTCGTTTTATTTTGGAGAACCTTGTTTGTGGACTTGAAACAGTAAGAGAAGACACAGTGCTTCGCTATATTTTCCGCCGTCTGGCTTGGTCGATACCGACTTTGTTGCTAGTGACATTCTTGGTTTACTTGGCTTTGCGAATCGGCACCAACCCTGTTGAAAGTTATAAACGAGTTAACCCGCGCGCAAGTCGCGCCAAAATTCAGCAGTACATCGACGTAAACGGCTTGGATCCAAATTTTGTACAGGGTTATTTTAAGTGGTTGAAGAATTTCATAACTGGCGATTGGGCACCCAGCATCAAGGGGCGTCGCGAAGTTTGGCCCGCACTCAAAGATGCAATGGCTAATACTTTGCGTCTTGGCACTGCCGCTACGGTCGTCGGCATTTTCTTTGGATTGATCTTCGGCGTTCTGGCTGCATTGCGCCCGGGCGGTAGGCGTGATGTCTTTATTAATACAAGTGCTTTCGTCGGCATTTCGATACCCCCGTTCATTAGTGCGATTTTATTGCAGTTGCTATTTGCTGTTTATTGGCAACGTTGGTTCGGATTTAGTTTGTTTCCAACATCTGGTGTCTACCCGGCAGGGCATACAGGCTTTGACTTGTTCCTGATGCTTAAGTTCATGGCTCTTCCGACAATTATTGTGGCGATTCAGGTTATTGCGACGTATAGCCGCTACATGCGTTCATCGCTTCTCGACGTCTTGAATTCTGACTACATGCGCACCGCACGCTCAAAGGGCATTAGTGAACGCCGTATATTAATTAAGCACGGCATGCGCAACGCGCTAATACCAGTTGTGACGATTGCTGCACTTGATGTTGGCTCGATCGTCGGTGGATTGATCATTACAGAAAATATTTTTTCGTACCCAGGCATGGGGCTCTATTTTTTGAAGTCGTTTGGTGAGGGCGACTTTCCGTTGCTCATGCCGTGGATGGTTGTAATTGTTGCGTCGATCCTGTTGTTCAATTTGATTGCAGACATTTCATATGCCTGGCTTGACCCAAGGATCCGCCTTGAGTGAGCAAAATGAAAAAGACTTGTCGCCGCGACAGATGGCGCTTCGGCGGTTCGTCTCGCACAAAGCTGCCGTGGTTAGTTGCATCATCATCGGAGTTCTGGCACTGTTTGTAATTTTGGCACCATTCACAGCGCGATATGGCGTTAACCAATCTGTACAGGCACCACCGAACTCGTTTCTTTCGCCCCGCAGCAACGCTTGGCTCGGCACAGACGACATTGGTCGTGATCTTTACAGTCGTTTGATTTATGGTGTTCGAGTCTCACTTTTGATTGGGTTGGCGAGCGCAGTAATTTCTGTAACCCTGGGTGCCCTTGTCGGAGCAGTCGCAGGTTTTCGTGGTGGCAAATTTGACGACATCCTGATGCGTGTCACAGACCTGTTTTTGGCTTTCCCATTCCTGGTGACTTTGTTGGTCGTACGAAATGTTCTTGGTGGGTTGCCTTGGCTCAAACCTTTAACTGGTGAAATGAACTCTGTTCGTTTCATTATTGTTTTGTTCAGTATCTTCGGCTGGATGGGTGTCGCTCGAATTGTGCGGGGCCAAGTTCTGTCGCTTAAGGAACGCGAATTTGTTGAAGCCGCTCGAGCAGTTGGCGCGTCGCGTCGATACATCATCGCTCGTCACTTGCTGCCGAATTCTGTTGGTCCGATTATGGTGGCTCTGACCTTTTCGGTGGTGGGAGCAATTATTGGTGAATCAACTTTGGCCTTCTTCGGTTATGGACCTCAAGCAGGAGACGGCGCTACATCGCTCGGCATTTTGGTTGGTGCAGCCAAAGGGGCGGTACAAACTGGCTTTTGGTGGCTTGCTGTGTTTCCATGCTTTGTTTTGATCATTATCGCTTTGAGTATCAATTTCATCGGCGATGCTTTGCGCGACGCAACCGACCCTCGTCTTGATCGAGGTGCATGATGTCTGAAAAAGTTTTAGAGATTAGAGATTTACGTGTCACATTTGATACGCCGTCTGGGCCGCTTGAAGCAGTACGCGGAGTCGACCTTGACGTTTCCGCGGGCGAACTTCTCGGTGTGGTGGGCGAATCTGGCTCGGGAAAGTCAGTGAGTTTCTTAGCGACGATGGGACTCTTGCCGGCCCGAGCGCGGGTTACCGGTTCAGTGTTATTGGCGGGTGAGCAGTTGATTGGCGCTTCAAACAAATATATGCGCTCTGTGCGCGGACGATTGCTGTCAATGATTTTTCAAGATCCACTTTCAGCGCTAAACCCGGTGCATCGAATCGGCAATCAGATTGCAGAGATGTTGCAGTCGCATCAAGACTTGAGCAAGCGCGACGCCGAAAAGCGGGCTATCGAACTTTTAGACATCGTCGGTATACCGCAACCGAGTGAGCGAGCGACACAATTTCCTCATGAATTTTCTGGTGGTATGCGCCAACGCGTTGTAATTGCAATCGCGATCGCAAATAACCCGAAGGTGTTGATTGCTGATGAACCAACGACGGCACTCGACGTGACAGTTCAGGCCCAAATTCTTGAAGTGATTGAGCGAGTGCAAGAACGCTTTGGCACAGCTGTTGTGTTGATCACCCACGATCTGGGTGTGATTGCACGCGTTGCCGACCGAGTAAATGTTATGTACGCGGGGCGAAACGTTGAACAGGGGACGATCGATAGTTTGTTCGATCACCCGAGCCATCCGTATACACGAGGCTTACTCGCATCTTTGCCGGGACCAGGCAAGCAACGGTTAAAGCCGATCACTGGGTTTCCGCCGAATATGTTGAACCCACCAAAGGGCTGTGCATTTCACACGCGTTGTGAATACGCGGCTGAAATCTGCAAACTTGACTTACCAGAGTTGCAGACATTTGGAGATTTGCAGACTGCATGTGTGCGAGTCAAAGAGTTACCAAAGGCTGAGATCAGAGTATGAGCACTGAACTTCTTAGAGTTACTAATCTCGTAAAGCACTTTGAATTGAGAAACAACAAGAAGTCGGGTGGAAAAAAACGAATAGTGCAGGCGGTATCAAATGTTTCGTTTACATTAGATAAGGGTCAAACTCTCGGATTAGTTGGTGAATCCGGGTCTGGCAAAACCACGGTCGGCAGGTGCGTCTTGCGTCTGATAGAACCGACTTCGGGCAAAGTCGAATTTGACAGCCGTGATCTCGGAACTCTCAAGTTCGAAGAGATGCGAGCGATTCGACGCAGGATGCAGATCGTATTTCAAGACCCGTTTGCATCACTCGACCCAAAAATGACAGTTGGTGCATCGATAGCAGAACCGCTGAAAGTTCAGAATGTGCCAGGCGACCACGGCGACAAGGTGATTGAACTTCTTGAACTTGTTGGACTAGCACCTGATCATGCCCAACGATTTCCGCATGAGTTTTCGGGCGGGCAACGACAGCGAGTTGGTGTCGCTCGAGCCCTTGCGTTAAATCCAGATTTAATTGTGCTTGACGAACCGGTCTCTGCTCTTGATGTCAGCATTCAGGCAGGAATTGTGAATCTGTTTGAAGACTTGCAGAAGAAACTTGGAATGTCTTATTTGTTTATTGCTCACGACCTATCTGTGGTGCGACATATCGCAGATCGAGTTGCTGTTATGTATTTAGGCAAGGTAGTAGAAATTGGCGATCAAGAATCGATTTATGCGCATCCAACTCATCCGTATACAAAGGCGCTGCTATCGGCTGTGCCATTGCCTGATCCCACGACCGAGCGTTCACGAAATCGCATCATGCTCGAGGGTGATGTGCCTTCACCAATTAATCCGCCAACAGGTTGCCGCTTTCGCACGCGATGCTGGAAAGCACAAGATGTTTGCGCACAAGAAGAGCCAGTGCTTTTAATTCGTCAGTCTGGGCAGATGTCTGCCTGCCATTTTCCTGAGTCCTGAAGGTAGAATTCTGACGTGCGAAATTTGATCACCTATGTAACTCTTGTCATCAATGTAATTGCAATGTTGTCAATGATCGTTGGTGTTTTGCTACATAGCGGCCGTGGTGGCGGATTGTCAGACATGTTCGGTGGCGGTGGGGCATCAGCCTTGGGTTCGGCGGCGGCTGAGCGTAATCTCAATCGAATTACCACAGTTTTTGCGCTGACCTGGGTGGTTACTGTTATCGCTCTAGGTTTGTTGCTTTCAAATTAACTAAATTATTTGCTTATAATTAATACAGTCATAAGATAAGTTTTAATCCACGTCGGAGTGGCGAAATTGGCAGACGCACCAGCTTAAGGGGCTGGCGCTCGTAAGGGCGTAGGGGTTCAAGTCCCCTCTTCGACACAATTAGAGTCTTGTAAGTGGAAGTTCGTAGGTGATCAGTTCTGAAATAGATCGCGTCGAACTGCAGAAACGAACGCTGCGAGTTTTGGTGGCTGGGCAAGTAGTTGCAGCGGCGGCATTGTCGGCGGCAGTCACAGTTGGTGCGTTTGTAATTCAAGACATTCTTGGTCAAGAAACACCATGGGGTGGCATCTCGAGTGCAACATTCACAATGGGATCGGCGTTTATGTCGCAGGTGCTGGCACGCAAAATGAGTCGTAAAGGTCGTCGTGTTGGTTTGCAATACGGTTATTCACTGGCGATTGTGGGTGGATTGCTTGCCGGTTATGCGGTGAATCGAAGTTCTTTACCGCTTTTCATCTTGGGATTATTTCTCTATGGCTCTGGGCAAGCATCAAATTTGCTTTCACGCTATGCAGCGATGGATCTTGCAGCCCCAGACCAACGCAGTCAGGCAATGAGTTATATTTTGTTTGGTTCAACGTTTGGTGCTGTGTTTGGTCCGGTTTTAATTCAGCCCGCAGAAAAATTTGGTGAAGAGATCTTCGGATGGTCGACGTATACAGGCCCTTGGATCGCGTCAGCATTTTTCTTTGCGTTCGCACTTCTAAATGTTGCGATTCGCTTGCGCCCAGACCCTTTAGAGGTCAGCGGTGGGCTCATCTCGCAACAGGGCGTTGGTGTCGTGACACCAAACTTAGGAGTAGCGTTTCGAACAATTTTCGGTATTAAAAATGCTCGAGTCGCTCTGACTGCGATGGTGATTTCGCAAGTCACGATGGTCGCGGTGATGACGATGACTCCAGTGCACTTAAAATTGCATGGTCATGAAGATGTGAGTCCGTATGTGATTTCACTGCACATTGCGGGCATGTACGCCTTTAGTCCTTTAGTTGGCAAGTTTGCAGATCGTCGCGGCAAGTTGTTATCGATTGTCGTGGGAGGTGTGCTGTTGTTGGCTGCGACAGTGATGGCCGCACTTGCGGGCGAAGCGGCAACTTTGCTGTGGCCGTCGCTGTGGTTGCTTGGCATCGGCTGGAATTTCGGTTTGATCGGTGGATCAAGTCTGTTGGTCGAGTCTGTGCCAGAAAAAACACGAGTCACGGTTCAGGGTGCTGCAGATTTGACGATGAGTTTTTGTGGTGGACTTGCAGGCTTCTCAAGTGGATTTATTCGAAAAGCCTTTGGATTTCATATGCTGAGCAATCTTGGCACTGTGTTGGCGCTAATTTTGGTGGTTGTTGCAATAAGACATCTCTATCCATTAAAGCGTGCAACGCTAATCTAGATAGGTGACTGCAACAGACAGCCGTACAACCCGATGGTCAAACTGGGCTGGCAATCAAAAGACTGAACTAGTTGGCCTAAGTCTGCCACGAACCGAAATTGAATTACAACAAATTGTTCAGCATGCTTTCAAAAATAGCCAGCGTGTCAAGGCCGTTGGCGCTGGGCATAGTTTCACAGGTATCGCGCTAGCCGAACAACAACTTATTGATTTAACAAATTATTCAGAGATTGTCGAGATTGATTCGCAAAGATGTTTGGTGACCGTGCAAGCCGGAATGCAGTTATCAGTATTAAATATATTTTTGCATCAGCATGGTCTTGCGATGCCCAACTTGGGAGATATTTCGTATCAGACGATTGCCGGTGCGATCTCAACTTCAACTCATGGTACGGGTGCTCAACTCACAGGGCTAGCAGGACAAGTTGAGAGTTTGCGAATTATTTTGGCAGACGGATCAATAGTTGATTGTTCGGCGACTGCTAATCGCGAACTGTTTGATTGCGCTCGTGTCGGGTTAGGTGCAGTCGGTCTGTTGAGTACGGTTACTTTAAAAGTCGTGCCAGCATTTACGCTCGCCGTAATTGAGCAACCAATGAGAGTCGATGAGTTGCTGGCGAACCTTGACACTCATGTTGCAAGCAACGACCACTTTGAGTTTTTTTGGGTGCCACACACAGGTTGGGCGTTGACAAAGCGCAATAATCGCACGACTGAGCCCGCAAAACCGATGGGGAAGATGTCACACTGGTATGCCAAAACACTGATGGAGAACTATGCGTTTGGTGCAGTTTGCATGCTCGGTCGTGCGAAACCTTCGCTAATCCCCAAACTGGCTAAGGCATTGCCAGCATCTGGCCGAAACGAGTATTCAGATTCAAGTTTCAAAATTTTTGCCAGCAAACGAATCGTCAAATTTTACGAAATGGAGTATGCAATACCACGCGATGCATGTGCCGAAGCGCTCAATCGTGTCCGTAGAATGATTGGAGATAGTGGGTTCTTCCTGAATTTTCCTGTTGAGGTTCGCTTTACAGCCCCAGATGAGATTCCGCTAAGTACAGCGAGTAATCGAGAATCTGCGTATATCGCAGTTCATATATATAAAGGAATGGACTATGTTCCGTATTTTAAAGAAGTTGAATCAATCATGAACTCATATCAAGGCCGCCCGCATTGGGGCAAATTGCATTTTCAAAATGCAGAGACTCTTGCCCCGCGATATCCAAAGTGGGATCTATTTCAATCAGTTCGTAATCAAGTTGACCCCAAGCGTGTCTTTTCGAATGCTTATTTAGAGACAGTGTTGGGTAAATAGTTATGAAAAGTTTTATAGAGTTGGGCGTACCAGCAAAGTTCGCCGAGAAATTAACAGCACGTGGAATCACAACGCCATTTGAAATTCAAGCAGCAGCGTTGCCTGATGGTTTAGCCGGTCATGATGTGTGCGGTAAAGCACCTACGGGTTCGGGTAAGACAATTGCATTTGGTCTCGTGTTGGCGGTTCGATTGCAAAAGTCAAAACCTGGTCAACCAGGCGGATTAGTTTTAGTGCCAACTCGCGAATTAGCGATTCAGGTTGCCAAAGAGATTGGTCTGCTCTGCGAAGGAACAGATCTTCGTGTGGCTTCGGTTTATGGTGGTGCGGGTTACGGCCCTCAAGTAAAAGCAGTTCGCGGTGCAAGCATAATTGTTGCCACTCCTGGACGTCTTGAAGACTTGTTAGAGCGTCGTGACATGTCATTGTCGGCAGTGACGATTGCCGTGCTCGACGAAGCAGACCGTATGTCTGACATGGGATTCTTGCCAGCAGTGCGTCGTTTGCTTCGCGCGTTACCAAAGCAGCGTCAAGTGATGTTATTTTCGGCGACCCTGGATGGCGACATTTCGCAGGTTGTTAAAGAGTTTCAGCACGAGCCAAAACGACACGAGTCACACTCTGACGCAGACGAACCAGACATCGAACATAAGTTCTGGATGGTAAGTCGCAACGACCGAGTCGAGACGATTGCTCAGTTGGTGAATCATTACGAACGAATTATTTTGTTCTGTCGCACCAAGCACGGCTGTGATCGACTTGCCAAGCAACTTGATAATGCAGGGGTTCGTTCGTCGATCATTCACGGCAATAAGAGTCAGGCACAAAGAGAGCGATCGCTAGAAGAATTTCGACGTGGTCGATCTAATGCGCTAGTTGCCACTGATGTTGCCGCCCGCGGAATTCACATCGATGATGTGCCTTGTGTTGTGCACTTCGATCCACCTGCTGACCACAAGGACTACATTCATCGTTCTGGTCGTACGGGTCGTGCTGGTTCTAAGGGCGTTGTTATCTCGCTAGTTGAGTCATCGCAGAAGCGAACAGTTAATAAACTTGCCCGCGATGCAGGTGTCGAGGCTGACTTTGTTGAGCCAGATTTTGAACCAGCAGATCCAGATCAACTCGAAGCACGTCCAGGTGCGCTCGGCGGAGTTCTACTCGCCGTTAAATAATCAGAGACAAATATCTTGTGGGCGAATTGGCACGCGAGGTAAGTCACGACCAGTGGCATTACGAATTGCCGCGGCTATGGCCGGAGTAACAGAGATGCATGGTGGTTCGCCGATTCCTTTTGCACCGAGAGGTGCTTGAGGTTCTGGTTCTTCGATCATCACTGCAATTACTTGTGGAGCATCAAGCGCTGTGGGCAATAAATAATCAGTAAAACTTGGATTTCGCATTTTGCCGTTATCTAAAACAATTTCTTCCATCACTGCCAGACCCAAACCCTGTGCAATGCCACCTTCAATTTGTCCGAGTGCAGCAATTGGATTTAATACACGTCCGACGTCTTGGGCTGTTGCGATTTGAATAACTTTGACCAACCCAAGTTCAACATCAACATCTACAACTGCTCGATGAGCAACAAATGCGAAGGCAACGTGGCAGTTGCCTTGGCCGTTTTCGTCGAGTTCTTCGGTTGGGCGGTGATGATGCTCGAAGGTTTCGTCAATAAAGACTCCGGTTGAAGCTTCGATAACGCTGATACGAAAATCACCGAGCATGTCGACGACATCTGTGTCTTCAATTACAAGTCGCAATGGGTCAATGTTGTGTTTCGTACCGACGTGTTCAAAAAGTCTCTGGCGCACGAGTCTGCAAGCACCGTCTACGGCTCCACCACTCATCCAAGTTTGACGTGATGCCGATGTGCTGCCGGCTGATCCGATTCGTGTGTCAACTGGGTCGATGATCACTTCGTCCACGCCCAGAACTGACCGTGCGATCTGTGGGGCGAGAACTACAAAACCTTGACCGACTTCAACTGTGGCGAACTTTAAGTTCACGACGCCGTTTTGTAATTGACATCGTGCAGTCGCGAAGTCGTCAAAAGATTCGCTATACATTAGGTTTTTGATCGAAACACCCCAGCCGACTCCGCGAACGATGTTGTGCGGTAGGGATGTCAGGCCAGAGCCACCAACTATTTCGAGAGCATTTGCGTTTCGCGCAAGGGGAGCAGGCATTTCAATTGCATCAGTCTCACGAATGCATCGCTCAACTGGTGCAACACTTTCAACAACTTGACCCGTGATCAATTTGTCACCGGTAACCATTGCATTAATTAGTCGAATCTCAACTGGTGAAAGCCCGCAAGCCACTGCCAATTTGTCCATTTGGCTTTCGTGTGCATAGCAAGCCTGAACGACACCAAAGCCTCGCATCGCACCACAAGGTGGATTATTCGTGCGGACTGCGTAGCCGTCCACTGTTGCATTGAGACATTTATATGGACCTTGAATGTGCGTAACGCCATTAATTAGAACTGCTGCTGATGTGGATGCATATGCGCCACCGTCAAACACCATTCTTGATTCGATTCGCTGAATTACTCCGGTGCGAGTGGCATGGTGACGTATCCAAATTTTTGCTGGGTGACGATGCACGTGGCCATAAAACGATTCTTCACGACCGTATTGCATCTTGATTGGTCGCGATGTTCGCAATGCAAGCAATGCACAGTGAACTTGCAAACTTATATCTTCACGAGCACCGAATGCGCCACCGACGCCACCAAGAGTTATTCGAATTTTCTCAAGTGGCAAATCAAGACAGGCAGCAATTTGTTTTTGATCTTCGTGTAGCCACTGAGTAGCGACAAACATTTCAACTCCGGCACCGCCACTATCTGGAATCGCGAGTGCTGCTTCGAGCCCAAGAAAAGCCTGGTCTTGCATTCCCATTTCGTAAGTGGCTTCGACAATGATTTCACCTTGAAGATTTTGATCACCAGTGATAATTCGTTGGTGACGAAACAGGTTTCCATCAGGGTGTATTTGAGTTGTAGATGGCAACATCGCCAACTCTGCATCAGTTATAGGGGTTAAAACTTCATAGTTGACTTTGATCGCTGCGAGTGCCCGGCGACAAGTTTCAGGATGATCAGCAGCAACGGCAGCGACAGGCTCACCGACGTATCGAACTATCTCGCTGGCAAAAACTGGCTGATCGCTAGAGATTAAACCATATGTTTTTTTGCCCGGTACGTCTTGGGCCGTGATAATTGCTTCAACCCCATCAATTTTGTAGGCGGCCGAGAGATCGATACTGATTATTCGTGCAAACGGGTGCGGGCTGCGCAATGTCGCACCCCACAACATATGTTCGGCATGCAGATCAGAAGAGAACTCAAATTTGCCTGAAACTTTTGCGGCTCCGTCAGGACGCAATGCCGATGCACCAAGAACATCGCGATGAATGGATGTTTTAGTTGCGTTGCTCATAAATTAGTTGCTCTGCGGGTAGTGACAGCCGTATTGACTGCCTCAAAGATTCGGCCGTAGCCAGTGCATCGACAAATATTGCCCGAGATTGCTTCTTTAACTTCGAGTTGAGAAGGGTCAGGATTGTTGTCGAGTAAATGTTCAATTGCGACTATTAGTCCTGGCGTACAAAACCCACATTGAACACCGCCCTCAGTAATGAATGCATCTTGAACGGCCGTCAATGAATCATCTTGAGTCAAACCTTCGACCGTTGTAATTTTTGAGTCGATCGCAGTTGCCGCCATCACGAGACAAGAGCAGACGGCCTGACCATCCATAATTACGGTGCAGCTTCCACATTCGCCTTGCTCGCAGGCACCTTTAGAACCAGGAAGACCCAAACGCTCACGCAATACATAGAGCAAACTTTCACCAACCCATGCGTCCCGAACTTGGCGCTTCTGGCCATTTACATTGAGATCGTAAACCTCTGAGTTTGCGCTCATTGTGTGTTGGCTCTCGTTAAAAGTCTGCGCGACAGGGTTGCGACTGCATGTCGTCGATATGCAGCGGTACTTCTGTGGTCATCAATAGGTTTCGATTCTTTGGCGACTCTGTCACCAAATTCTTTAAGCAAATTAGGCGCCACGATCGAAATATTTTTGAGGTCAATCTGCATCGCGAGCCATTGTTCAGTTTCGCGACAACGAATAATTGTTGGACCGACTGAACCAAGCGCAACACCGATAGAACCTTTTTCACGGTCAATAACAAGACAACACGATGCAATAGAAATGACCATTGCGTTTCTTACACCGACTTTTGCATAACCTTGCCAACCGTTGATGATTGGCAGAGTTGCAGAAACAATTAATTCACCAGGTTGACGCGCATTTCGCTTTACTCCAACCATAAAGTCATGCACCGAGATCTCACGAGAAGTTGTGGCAGTTTGCAGGTTAATTACTGCATCAAGCGCACTAAGCACAGGCAGCGCATCGCCAGCAGGCGAGCAGGTGCCTAGATTGCCACCAATTGAGCCTGCGGCTCGAATTTGCGGTGACCCAACTGTGCGAGCGGCTTGTGCAAGTGCAGGAAGCAACTGTGCAAGTTCGCCGTGCTCCATTTCTCGGTAGGGCAATCCTGATCCAATTACGACATTTTTTTTATCTGCTGTGACTACATAGTTGCGGATTTCGTCTACACGACGCAGAGCAATAACATCAGTCGGTTTGCGATGATTGAAATTAACTTCAACCATCAGGTCGGTTCCGCCTTGAATTATTTGAGCGTCAGGGTTAGCCGTTGCTGCTGCCAGCGCGTCATGCAAACTTTGCGGAATCAGTACTGTCACGAAACACCATCCCAATTCGAAAACGCGTCAATCATTGCTTTGACATCTCCAAGTGGATAAAGAATCGGACAAGTCGCTCCGTTCTTGAGATAGTGGGTTACTTGCTGTCGTGCTTCAGCGGGTGTGCCACTGGCAGTAAGCATCTGCACGATTTCGTCTGGCACGTGCTTAGATGCGGCGACAACTTGATCGTGTGTGGCGGGCCAAGTTAATACAGAGCCAACTTTGTCAAGTATTGATTGTGGTACTCCAGACGCCTTCATGATGTGGGGCTGTTGCCCAAGATATTGCGTGACCATTTGTCGCGCCATATCGAGAGCAGTTTTTCGATCTTCGTGCACACTGCAAACCACTAATTGAGGACGATCAATTGACTCAACTGATCTGCCTGCTCGGTCGGCGCCGATAGATAATGCTTCCATTGCTTGTTGGTTATATTCAGGAGACACGAGGTAGTTGAGCACAACACCATCAGCAATTTCGCCGGTCAACTCCATCATTTGCATGCCGGTTGCACCTATATATATGGGGACATCTTTGGCTCGGCGTTCTTGGTAAACATAGTCGAGCTCAACACCATCGAGATGAACAAACTCGCCATTAAATGTGACCGTCTCGTTATTTAGTAGTGCACGTACTGAGGTAACGATTTCGCGCATCGCTCGCAAAGGCTTGGCGCGCGAGATTCCAACTTTTTGAGCCAATGGATCCCACCATGCGCCGATGCCGAGAATAATTCGACCTGGTGCGAGGTCGTCGAGAGTAGAGAATGTTGCCGCGAGTCGAGCAGGGTTGCGACTCCAACAATCGACAACACCAGAACCAACCTTGAGAGTTGTGGTTACCGATGCGAATGCCGCCATCGGCACAGTTGCTTCACGAACAAGGCGACTTTCGGCCTGCCAAACTGCTTCAAAGCCCTTGGCTTCTGCGTATTTAGCAAATTCCATTCCTTCGGAGATGCGGTGAGCATCCTGAAGATATAGCGCAACGCGGGCAGATTTTTTGTTTGTAACAGTGCTCATTAGATGGCCAACCTCTGATGTAATCGTATTGATTGTTCTGCAGCTTTGGCCCTAACTTCTTGTATATCAACTCGAGTCGGCAGACCAGCGACGACTAATTTCTCACCGTTAACTTCGACATCTGTGGCGCGAACACCCGGGGTAAATGCAACATGCCACGGGCTATCTAGATGATCGTAGTTATATGTCACTTTGTCAGATTTGGCCTCGGGAAATATTTCATAGCCATTTTCTAACCACGACCAAACCGTGGATGGCGTTTGTTCGATGTCATATTCTCGTAGACGAACAAACGCTAAGCGAGCTTCTTCAAGCATGTCTGCACCAATGCCGTCAGTGCCAAGCAGAATTTTATTCTTTAGTGCACTTGGTTTGGCGTAGCCCACCGAGTTGTTCATGTTTGATCGCGGATTATGAACCACATATCCAGAAAGTTTTCGGTCTAAGTGCACAGCGTGAATTAAAAGCCAATTGTCTCTAGTCAGTGATTCAAGTCTGGCTCCGGCATGCACATCATCTAATCCCTCGGCGACATGAATATGAACACCAACATTATGTTTTGCTGCCAGTTCGCTGGCTGCATTTAGGGTTTCATCGCTACAAGTAAATGCTGCGTGAACTCCAACCATTCCACGCCCTCCTTGGCTCAGATATCGATCGCATTCTTCTAAGCCCCGTTTGGCAGCATTAGTCATTTTCGAAAGGGGAGATACTTTCGAGTGCAATTGTCCAAGATCGTCCCAACGATCAGTGACTCCATAGCAAGCGTTGACACGCACTCCGACTTGTTCGCAGGCTTTCGCGATTAATGAAAGAGAGCCGTCAATAAAATTTGGTGATTCGTGATGATCGATAATGCAAGTCGTGCCGCTGATTAAGGCTTCTGTTGCGCCAAGCATTGCTGACCAATAAATCATTTGTTCGTCAAGTGCGTTATCTAATCGCCACCAAACCTGTTGCAAGATTTCTAAGAAGTTATTTGGTGTTGTCTTGCTTGCGGGCATGCCTCGGGCAAGCGACGAATAAAGGTGATGGTGCGCACAGACATGCCCCGAGGTCTGATTCGACATTTTTTACTCTTCTTGTTTGTCTCGACGCATCGGTAAAGTATTGCGCCACTGCCCATCAAGGCTGTGCATGGCAGTGGCTACCGCACCCGCAGTTGGCACTAAGCCGATTTCACCCACACCCTTGATGCCGTATGGCGAGTTGGGCTGGGCAGACTCAATAAGTTTGACGTCAATTTTTGGAACATCTTTTGCTCGCAAGATGCCAAGACTGCGTAATGTCATATTTGTCGGAAACGCCGTAACTGGATCAGACGGAAAATCTTCAGTCAGTGCATAGCCCAGTCCCATGTGCACACTGCCTTCAACTTGACCCTCACAAAGAGTTGGGTTAACAATGCGACCTACGTCGTGTACAGCGAGTACACGCTCAATCTTTTGGGTTTCGCGATCGATCACAACCATTTGTGCGGCGTAACTAAAAGTCGAATGGATTAGTGGATTAGTGACCCCAGGTTCGCCAAGTTTGTTTGTCCAGTCAACGCGATATTCACCGACGTGGTCAACGCCTTTTGCAAAGTTTGCAGCACGAGCGACATCGCATGCATCTTTAACCGAACCTGCTCCCATCAGCGTGCCGCGTGAACCAGTTGTCTGACCGAAACCGAGTTCGCGAGTTGTATCAACAATGACGTCAATCAGAGCCGCATCAACTCCGAGTTCGTGAACAGCAACTTGAGCAGCAACAGTGTTGATCCCTTGACCCATTTCGGTCCAGCCGTGGCGTACTTCGATTCGTCCGTTTTCTTTAAAGTGCACGACTGCTTTTGAGATTTCTTTGAAGCCGTTTCCGAGACCACTATTTTTTAAGCCCAGTCCGAGGCCCACTGCTTTGCCCGCGGCAACTGCTGCATCGTATTCGGGTTTGATTTCGTTAAGGCAAATTTCTGCGCCCAAGCAACCGTCATCCATGATTTGCCCAGGTCCCCAAACCATGCCGGGCTTGATCACATTTCGTGATCTGATTTCCCAACCAGAAATTCCTACTTTTTCGGCCAGTCTGTCGAGCACACCTTCCATCGCAAACTGTGCTTGATTCGCACCAAAACCGCGGAAGGCACCGCAGATTGGATTGTTTGTTCGCGCCGCAATCGCTTCAACATCAATATTCGGAACTTGATATGGACCACTGGCATGGCCTGCCATACGTTCTAGAACTTTCATTCCGACACTTGCGTATGCACCAGAGTCGCCAAGTGCACGAACACGTAACCCAGTGAGTCGGCCTTGATCATCGCAACCAGCCTCGTAATCCATTTCTATTGGGTGACGTTTTGCATGCATTAAAAAACTCTCTTCGCGTGTGAGAGTGCATTTGACCGGCACATTAAGTAACCAGGCAGCCAAGGATGCATGGGCTTGATTGCTCATATCTTCTTTGCCACCAAATGCACCACCGTTAGTAACGAGAGTGACGGTGACTTGCTCGTTAGGAACAGCAAGTAGGCGAGCGATGTCGTTGCGGTCATCCCATACGCCTTGACCACCTGAGTAAACCTGTAGATGTCGTGTTGATGCATCGGTGCTGGGCACTGCAAGTGTGCTTTCGGGCTCTAGAAAAGCGTGTTCAATTCTTTGAGTTGAAAATATTTCGCGAACAACATGTTTACTTGAGGCAAATGCTTCGTCGCAATCACCGCGTTTATAGCTTGATTTGCTAAGAATATTATTTTCGGTTTTCCAAACAGCAAGATCGCTAGAAGATATGGCAATTCTTGGATCTGTGATTGCAGCGAGCGCGTCATAAGACACTTCGACGTGAGCAGTTGCGTGTCGTGCGTTCATTCGCGTATCAGCAACGACGATCGCCAAGACGTCACCCGCATAAGAAGTGCGACCACCAACCGGAATCATCACCGGCCAGTCTTTGTAAATAATTCCCATCATCAACTCACCTGGAATATCAGCAGCCGTAAAAACTGCTTTAACACCTGGTTGATCTAAAGCATTTGCCGTGTTGATCGCGAGTACATCCGCGCGTGCGTATTTTGTGAAAACTAACGCAGCGTGCAACATTCCTGGTTCGCGCATGTCGTCGATGTATCCACGGTCGCCGAGTGTTAAAGCTTCAGCCTCAAGTTTTTTAACTCGCACACCAAGTCCGCCAGTCGTAACTATTTCGCGAACTTCGCCTCGCGCCACTGTCTCAATTGCTTCAAGAATTTTTACGTATCCAGTGCAACGACAAAGGTGCGCACCAAGATGGCGGGCCATATCTTCACGCTTCAAACCAGCGCCTTTTTTGTCAATTTGAGCTTTTGCGCGCACGACGATTCCTGGTATGCAAAATCCACATTGCAAACCACCGCAAGCTGCGAACGCATTAGCGAAAGCATCGCGCTCTGATTGGCTGACTCCTTCGAGTGTCGTGATCTCTGAGCCAGTTACTTTTTCAAGCGACTGCTGACAACTAACAATTGCCTTTCCATCTACAAGAACTGTGCAGCAACCACACTGACCAGTTGGAGAGCAACCATCTTTGGCAGATGTGATATTAAGTTCTTCTCGAAGTGCGGCCAATAAATGCGGATGATCGCTACGCACCGTTACAGGCGTGCCGTTGACACTAAACGCCACACGCTCGGCTGTAGTCAGCCCCTGGTCGACCTGAGTCATGTATTAACCATACTCTGATTGGGCTTCAGGTTTACATTATGTAAAGAAACAGCGTTTCGTCAATCCAGCACAGTGCCACGTTGACCAGTAATTCGCCCATAAACCTCAGGTCGTCGGTAGCGGTCGAAATTAAACAAAGTGTTTTTGTAATTATTGCACCAGTCAAGATCGCAAACCGCTGTCACTAATTCGTCGTCACTGGTCACGGTTTTGGCAAGCAATTCACCCGACGGTGCGATGATGCTTGAGTCGGCGAGGCTGTCGACACCTTCTTCGACTCCACCTTTGGCAACACCAACGACGAATGTGCCATTTTGGTATGCGCCACTTTGCATAACGAGTGCATTGTGAAAACCTTGAAGTGGATCTTGAGACGGATCAGGAATATATTGCAACGGCGTGTTGTAGCCGCAGAGAATCATTTCTACACCCTGCAATCCCATCACGCGATAACTTTCTGGCCATCGACGGTCATTGCAGATCATCATTCCGATTCGTCCACCGAACGCCTTCCAAACCCCAAAACCGTCATCACTCGGTTTGAAGTAGTAACGCTCAGCATGTTGAAACGGACGATCAGGTTCGTGGTGTTCGTGACCCGGAATATGAACCTTGCGATATTTTGCGACGATAGATCCATCGCGCTCAACTAAAATTTGTGTATTAAAACGTTCACCTTGAGGTGTCAGTTCTGCATATCCTAAACAAAATCCAATATTAAGTTTCTTCGCTTCGTCAAATAGTGGCTTTGTAATCGCCGATGGCATTTCGGTCTCATACCAATGATCGGCTTGAGTGATGTCATCAACGAACCATCTCGGAAAAAAAGTCGTTAGCGCTAATTCTGGAAACACAACTAACTCGACTTTTTTAGAGTGAGCTTCTCGCAGTAGCTCAAGCAAACGTGCAACGACTGATTTACGATCATCTGTGCGTTGCACTGGCCCAAGTTGAGCCGCGGCAACATTTAGCAACCGTGACACTATTTATCTTCCAAAAGCTCGAGCGTTGTCAGCGAAAGCATCGTATGCAACAAAATATTCGCGCCGGCTATCAGATCAATAGTTTCGGTGAACTCTGCAGGGTTGTGGCTAATACCTTTGACACTTGGCACGAAAATCATTCCTGAAGGGCAGACGCGCGCCAGCATTTGTGCGTCGTGACCAGCGCCCGATGGCATTCGTTGAACCGTATTACCTTGATCTCGCGCAATTTTTTCAACACAGTCAATTACGCGATCATCAAAAATTACTGGTTCGAAACGAACTAGTTCGCGTGTGGTTATTTTTACTCCTTCGCCGACCGCGATATCTATTAAGAATTCAGAAATTTTTGACTCGGCTTGTTTAAGTAGTGATTCGTCTGTGTTGCGCACATCAAGCGTGAGGGTCGCTTTGGCCGCTACGACATTTGTCAGATTGGGATGTATATCAATCTTGCCGACTGTGCAAACTTGATCGCCACCCATAGTGATTGCAAGTTTGCGCATGAAAACAGTTATTTCGGCGGCGATGTATGCAGGGTCGTGGCGCAGTGACATCGGGGTGGTTCCCGCATGGTTGGATTGTCCAATAATTGTGACTTCTTGCCACGAGATTCCCTGCACGCTTGTTACGGCACCGATGCGTACATTGTTAGCTTCAAGCATCGGTCCCTGTTCGATATGCAATTCGACAAATGCATGCGGAATCAAACCTGGGCAAGGTGTTGTGCCGGCGTATCCGATGCGCACAAGTTCGTCACCGAGTTTCGCACCATCAATTGCGATTACGTCCAATGCTTCTTCAAGTGAAAGGCCACCCACATATACGAGTGAGCCGAGCATGTCTGGGGCGAAGCGCGCACCCTCTTCATCGGTAAAAATGCCAACAGCGAGTGGACGCGGCGGAGTCACGCCAGCTTTCTGACAAGTTTCAATAACCTCAAGTGCGGCGAGCACGCCGTAGCACCCATCAAATCTTCCACCGGTGCGAACCGTGTCGATGTGTGAACCCGACATTACAGGTGTACCGATTCCGACGTTCCAGATACCAATAATGTTGCCCACAGCATCTATCGAAACGTCCAAGTTGCAATCTTTCATCCAAGCAACAAGCAGATCTCGTCCATCTTTGTCCTCGTCGGTGAGTGCGAGGCGACAGTTTCCGCCACCGTCAATCGGGGCAATTTCAGCGAGCGCGTTAATCCGAGTCATCAGACGATCGCCATCAATACAAAGATCTAAATGCTGTTGGCTGAAGTCACCTAGGGGCACTTAGAGATTTTACACCGCAATTTGCCATGATGGAGAGGTGATTAATCAACAAAGGCTTTCGGAAGCACTGGAAGTCGAAGAAAAACTATTTATCAGCCGTCATCCGAAATCTAAAGCTGCGGCAAACAGCGCTAGTAGTTCACTGATTGCAGGTGTACCGATGCCTTGGATGACGAGATGGCCAGGGAGTTTTCCGCTTTACGTTCGTCGAGCAAGTGGTGCCAGATTCACAGACATTGATGACATTGAATACGTCGATTTTTGTCTTGGCGATACAGGTGCGATGACAGGTCACGCGGTTGCTGAAATTACGCAAGCAATCTCGACACAATTAAGTAATGGCTCAACGATGATGTTGCCGACACAAGACGCAAGTTGGGTGGGCGAGGAGTTAACTCGACGTTTTGGGTTACCGAAATGGCAGTTCACGATTAGTGCGACTGACGCGAATCGATTTGTGTTGCGAATCGCAAGACATCTTACAAAGCGTTCGAAGATTTTGGTGCATGACTGGTGTTATCACGGCACAGTAGATGAGACTTTGGTGATCGCTGACGTGAACGGCCAGACGATTTCTCGTCCTGGTGCGATTGGTCCACAGATAGACCCTGCTCTGACGACACGAGTTGCACCATTTAATGATCTTGCGATTCTTGAGCAACAACTACAGCATCGTGATGTCGCGTGTATGTTGATCGAACCAGCACTTACAAATATTGGAATCGTTTTACCTGAAGATGGATACTTGGCTGGCGTTCGAGAACTAACTAGAAAATACGGCACGCTGTTGATTATTGACGAGACACATACGATCTGTGCTGGTCCTGGTGGTTGCACAAAACTTTGGCAACTTGAACCTGACATGCTGGTGATCGGCAAAACAATCGGCGGCGGAGTACCAGTTGCCGCTTACGGAATGAGTGCAGAACTCGCCGCACAAATTGAACAGAACTTGAGTGATCATGATGTGGATGTCTCGGGAATCGGCGGAACTCTCTCTGGTAGCGCCTTAGCGATGGCTGCAATTCGGGCAACACTTAGTAATTGTTTATTGCCGTCGCAATTTGAACAAACAATTCAATTGGCAAGTCGGTGGACTACAGGCGTGACTAAATCGTATACACAGCACAATTTGGATTGGAATGTTCAACAACTTGGCTGTCGTGCCGAGTATTGGTTTTGCAAACCTCCAAGAAACGGCGCACAAGCGGCGGCAGCATCTGATCCAAAATTAGAAAGCTTTATGCACTTGTGGGCAATTAATCGCGGCGTGCTTCTAACTCCGTTTCACAACATGGCACTGATGTCATCGTTTCATACAACTGCTGATGTTGATCTGCATACTGAAGTATTTAATGCCGCTCTTGATGAGTTGTCAGTCTGAAAAATCGTAAATGCAGCAATTAATTTTTATCGGCCTGATCGTCTTGTTTGCGTCGGTTATTCAAGCACTCTTTGGGTTCGGATTTGGCCTGATATCAGTGCCGCTGATGATTTTCTTCATAGATCTTCCAACAGCCGTAGTCACCGCAACATCTGTATCCACTGTTAGTTGTGCCGTGCAATGGTGGCAGTCGCGAGCGGTGAAGGCAAGAGAAATGTCGCGGCGACTTGTTTGTTCTGCGATTATTGGTATGCCTTTTGGGTTGTGGTTGTTGCTAAATGTCGACGTTCGGTTGATGAAAGCAATCCTCGGAATAGTTGTCTTGATCGGTGTGTTTTTGAGCATCAAGGGTTTTGATCTACAACGATTGCCAAAATCATTTGACTATGCGATGGGTGTCGTTTCTGGTGTGTTATCGACTGCGACGTCAACTAATGGGCCACCTTTGGTGTTTTTGCTGCACTCGCGTCATTACACACCAGAGAACTTTCGCGCTGTGTTGAATCGCGTCTTCACGATTTTGAACTTTCTCACATTGGTGACTTTTATCGTCGCTGGTAAATTCACGTCCGAGGCGATGCGATTAGCGATGATCTCTATTCCAGTGATGGGAGTAGGTGTATGGCTCGGCACTCGGGCTCGCAAAAGTATTAATCCAGAAAACTTCAGAAATCTCGTAGTCGGTTTGTTATTTATTAGCGGGCTAAGCGCGCTTGCTAACTCTTTGCTTAGTTAGTTGATTTTTTCTAGCGACCGAACCACTCAAGCCATTGCTGCTGGGTTTGCGGCTTAAAGACATTATTTGTTGCGACAACATCACCTAAATCACTAGACGGCATAGCCGAATATTGGTGACCCGGGCAAACAAGTGTGTCGTGAGGTAGTTGGGCAAGTTTCTGCAGACTGAAATACATTTCGCCAGGGTCACTTCCTGGAAGGTCAGTTCTTCCGCATCCTTCTAGAAAAAGCGTGTCTCCAGCAACTAGTCGCTGTTCAACTAAAAAACATTGGCTACCTGGCGTGTGACCAGGTGTGTGCACGAATGTGATGTCGATTTCACCGACAGTCAATTTGTCGCCGCTCTCATGGGCAGCGAGATCTTTCTCTGAAATTCCGGTAGTGCGAGTTACCCAAGCAGACTCATTTTTGTTGACATGAATCGGCACTTGTTTTGTTTCGAGCAGCGCAGCAACACCTTCAATATTCATCCCCATCATTGACCCACCAACGTGGTCAGGGTGGTAGTGCGTAGCCAAGACTCCGACGAGGTTCATCTGGTCTTGTTCAACAATTTGCAATAAATCACTGACCGCGTAAGCAGGGTCAATAATCACGCACTCACGAGTCTTTGTGTCGCCGATTAAATAAACAAAATTGACCATTTGACTGGCAAGTTGGTCAGATACAGCGAAGTCCCGCCCCGAAAGTAACTGCCGAAAATAAAGTCGGTCGCTAATTTTGTTCATGCGTCAATAGGTTAGCGACCTAGTCTGAAACTGTGAGTTTCTCTAATCCGATTCTGCGTTACGCAATGATCGGCACGGGGATGATGGGGTGCGAACATATTCGTAATC
>JAEMRY010000024.1:0-13017 GCA_016463105.1 Ilumatobacteraceae bacterium
AGTTGTAGTCGGTGGCACTGTCGTGCTAGTCGTGCTAGTCGTTGAAGTAGTTGTAGTTGTCGTGGTTGTGGTCGTCACCGGAGTAACCCCCGATGACGCAACTGACACAGCACTCGTACCAATCGCGTTACTTGCCGTAACCCGAAATAAATATGATGTGTTGTTTACTAAACCAGTCACCGTTGCGCTCAGGGTGCTCGCCACACCATCAGCAAACGTTGACCAAGTCGAACCGCCATTCGACGTGTATTCAACGACGTAGTCACTAATCGAGGCACCACCATTTGATGGTGCACTCCACGACAACGCCACCTCTGTGTTACCCGCAGTCGCGACGAGAGAACTCACGCGCGCAGGTTCGGTAGTTGCATTGATTGTGCGACTCGTGCCAAGACTGAGTGCATTCAATGAATCACCAAGTTCGTTTATTTCGTCACCCAAACTTAAAGTTGCGCCAGAGCCGAGCCGTCCGTTCGAACCACTGCCCCAACATTTGATAGTTGAGTCATCTAAGACGGCACAAGTGTGTGCGTCACCAGCGCTGACTGCTTTCGCCGATCTCGCCGTGCCGAGATCTACCACTGCGAGTGCGTCACCCATTTCGCCACTCGCATCACCCATGTCGGAGGATGCACCGACACCCAGTCGACCTGCTAAACCACGCCCCCAACATTTAATAGTTGCATTATCTAACAATGCACACGTATGCGCTGTGCCTGCCGAGATCGAATTCGCTGTGCGGCCAGTGCCGAGTGCAACTGCACTTAACGCATCACCCATTTCGCCAGCCGCATCACCTCGATCATCAGTATCGCCATACCCAAGGCGACCATTGCCATTGCCACCCCAGCATTTCACGGTGTTGTTGTCAAGAATTGCGCAAGAATGTGCGTCACCAGCGCTAATTGCTTTTGCAGTGCGACTGGTACCCAAACTTATTGCGCTAAGTGCTGCCCCCATTTCGCCAGCACCGTCACCAATTGAGTCAACCGATCCAATACCAAGCTGGCCAAATGCCCCACCGCCCCAACACTTAATAGTTGCATCGTCAAGTAGCGCACATGTATGCGTGCCTCCTGCGCTAACTGCAACAACTGTGCGATTCGTGCCAAGCGAAATTGCGGTTAATGCATCGCCCATCTCATTTGCGTCGTCACCGCGGTCATCTGTATCGCCAAGACCGAGTTGACCATCGGTATTTAATCCCCAACATTTGATAGTTGCATTATCAAGCAATGCACATGTGTGCGCCGAGCCAGCCGTGATTGCAACTGCGGTGCGACTCGTGCCGAGCGAAACCGCAGACAGCGAATTTCCCATTTGGCCAGCAGTGCGACCCAGCGAAGTGACTGCACCATAGCCAAGTCGACCGTTGGTGCCAAGCCCCCAACACTTCACGGTCGAGTTATCGAGCAAAGCGCAACTATGTGATGCGCCAGTTGCAATCATTGTTGCAGTGCGGTCAGTACCGAAATCTATTGCAGCGAGTGCATCGCCCATTTCGCCAGCGCCATCACCCAGCGTTGTTGTTGCACCATAACCAAGTTGACCAGAACTTCCGAGCCCAAAACACTTTGCTGTCGAGTTATCAAGCACGACACAAGTGTGCGCTGTGCCAAGATCTAGATATCTCATTAAACCGCGAGTCTGCGATGCGGCACCAGAAACGCTGCTCACGCTGCCACCGCTAACTTCGGCACGAACCTTGTGTGCCATAGTTGCCCCTGCCAATACCACAAATGTGACACTCAACACGATGTTTTTTTTGAACATATTGTGAGAATAGAAACTGCGAGATGTCGCCCTCGTAACTCTGCTCATTTTGTAACCCAATTAAAATATTTCACACGTGTAATTCAGAAAAACCCCGTGAATCCACGAATTGACGTGCATGTAGTTTGACCGATACTCTGCAGTTTCGGCTTTGATCACATGGCTTGAATAGCGAGGCTTCGAAATGTTAAAAGTTCTGCAAACTCCTGACTCTCGATTTGAAGGCCTTATTGACTGGCCATTTGAACCGATTTACACAATGATCGATGCGACTTCTGCATCTGATGCAGTTACTCTGCGGGTTCACCATATTGATACGGGCCCAATTGATGCTGCCGAGACCGTGTTGTGCATGCACGGCGAGCCGAGTTGGTCTTATCTATATCGCAAGATGATCCCACGATTCGTGGCTGCTGGTCATCGCGTGATTGCCCCTGACTTAATTGGTTTTGGGCGCAGTGATAAACCAACTGAAACGACTGACTATACGTACGAGCGTCATGTTGATTGGATGACACAGTGGCTTGTTGCCAATGACTTAAAAAATTTAACTTTGGTATGTCAAGACTGGGGTGGCTTGATTGGTCTGCGACTAGTCGCAGCGATGCCCGAGCGTTTTGCCCGAGTTGTGGCGGCGAACACATTTTTAAATACTGGTGATCGTGCGCCTAGCGAAGCTTTTATGGCGTGGCGAAAATACAGTCAAGAAACACCAGTATTCAATGTCAGTGCAATCATGCAGGGTGGATGCAAAATAAAACCGCTCGCAGATTCGGCGCGTGTTGCATATGACGCTCCGTTTCCGGATGATAGTTACAAGGCAGGAGCCAGAGTGTTTCCGACACTTGTGCCGATCTCGCCTGAAGATCCTTCGGCACAGGCAAATGTTGAAGCATGGAAGTCACTTCGCAAGTTTGAAAAGCCATTTCTAACGGCATTTAGTGACAGCGATCCTGTCACTGCTGGCGGCGATAAATATATGCAACGCGAGATTCCTGGTTGCGAAGGTCAAGCACATACGACAATTACAAATGCGTCACACTTCTTGCAAGAAGATGCAGACGAAGCTTTTGCCGATGCTATTAACAAATTTATAAACGCCAACAAATAGGCCGGTCGACGCTTAGCGTTTAAAATTATTCGATGATGTTAGTAATTGCGCCACGGTCAGCACCTTGTGCGAGTTTGGCATATTTCGCCAACACACCACTGGTGTAACGCGGAGGATTCGGCTTCCAACCTTTTTTGCGCTTCGCCATTTCTTCTGGCGAAATCAGCAAATCAATTTTCAACGACGGCACATCAATCAAAATTATGTCGCCGTCATTGATAAAAGCGATTGGCCCACCATCGGTTGCTTCTGGCGCGACGTGTCCGATACAAAAACCCCAAGTGCCGCCGCTAAATCGACCATCAGTAATTAACGCACAGTCTCCACCGCGCCCAGCACCTTTCATCGCGCCAGTAATCGCCAACATTTCGCGCATTCCTGGCCCACCTTTCGGGCCTTCATAACGAATTACAAGCACGGTGCCGGGTTTAATATCGCCCGACATAATCGCCGCCATCGCGCCATCTTCGCCGTCGAAAACTCGCGCTGGTCCTTCGAAATGCATTTGATCTGCTGACAAACCAGCAACTTTGACGACTGCCCCGTTAGGTGCGAGTGAACCGCGCAAAATATTTATTCCACCTTGCGCATGAATTGCATTTGAAAGTGGATGTATAACTTCGCCGTCTGGTGCAGGCGGGTTCAACTCGGCCAAGTTCTCGGCCATTGTCTTGCCCGTAACCGTCAGCACATCACCGTGCAGCAAACCAGCGTCGAGCAAATGCTTCATAACAACTGGCACACCACCGACGCGATCAATGTCGGTCATGTGATACTTGCCGCCAGGTTTTGTATCAGCGATGTGCGGCACCTTGGCGGCGATGCGATTGAAATCATCTAGCGCTAACGCGACACCCGCTTCATTAGCGATCGCCAACAAGTGCAAAACAGCGTTGGTGCTTCCACCCAAAGCATTGACGACTGCGATTGCATTTTCGAATGCTTTCTTGGTCATGATGTCGCGCGGATAAATACCAAGTCGCAGCAAGTTAACAACTGCAGTTCCGGCACGTTGCGCATCATCATCGCGACGCGAATCAACTGCTGGTGGCGAAGCACTGCCAGGCAAACTCATGCCGAGGGCTTCAGCAATACTCGACATTGTGTTGGCAGTAAACATTCCGCCACAAGCACCTTCGCCTGGGCAGGCTTCACGTTCAATTTCGCCAAGTTCGTCTTCAGTCATCTTGCCTGCAGCACATGCACCGATTGCTTCAAACACGGTTGTGATGTCAATGTTTTTGCCATTGTGCACGCCGGGCAAAGTTGAACCGTTATAAACAAACACGCTCGGTAAATTAAGTCGCGCTGCAGCCATCAACATGCCAGGGATACTTTTATCGCAACCAGCCAAACCAACAAAGCCGTCAAATCGTTCGGCGTGCATCACAGTTTCTACGCTGTCGCAAATAACCTCACGACTAACTAATGATGCCCGCATTCCTTCGTGTCCCATGCTGATGCCGTCGCTAACGGTGATTGTGCCAAACTCAAGTGCGACACCACCAGCTTCGCGCACACCAATTTTGGCGCGCGCAGCAAGTCGCTTCAGCGAAACATTGCACGGAGTCACTTCGTTCCATGAATTTGCAATCGCAACTTGTGGCTTGACCCAATCATCATCACCTAAACCAACGGCGCGCAACATCGCGCGCGATGCTGCTTTTTGAATGCCATCGGTGACATCACGACTTCGCGGTTTGATATTTACAGGCGTGCCAGGCTCGCGAGTTGTCATAGATTACGAGACTAGTTGCTTATCCGATTTCGAACTCTTCAAATAACTTGCCAAAACTGGGATTAGATATACGAAATAGGCTCCGACTCGCAAACGCTCTGGGTTCGCATGCCAGCCAAATAAACCTTTCATGAAATCGTAGAAAGTTCCACCAGCCGACCAGATACCTGTTTCGATCGTCCACGCTGGTGTAATTAATAGACCGGTTTCCCAACCGATCAGTTCGCGCAATTCGTGAACCGCTTTGCCGGCAAGACCAGCGGCGAATAAGAGCAATAGAACTGCAGTGACATTGAAAAATGTTTTTAAATTCACTCGACTGCCTGCACGAAAAATAGCGATTCCGATCGCGACTGATGCAGCAAGCCCGATTAATCCACCGATAACAACTGATGAACCTGATGCTGTTTCGGTTTTCGCACTAAGCAAAAATAACGCAGTCTCTAAACCTTCACGAGCGACTGCAACAAAGGCAATCACAATCAAAGTGGTTTTTGAAGAAGCCTCTACTTTTTTACGCAAATCTGACGTCATATTGCGTGCGTTTGCTCGCATCCAAAAAATCATCTGAGTAAGCACAAGCATTGCTGCAAGGGCCAAGAAACCTTCAACACCTTGTTCTACTTTGCCATTAAGTCCATCAACGAGAACATAAAAGAGAACGCCAACAATCAAACAGGCGACCACAGCGACAATCGTGCCAAGCCAGACTGAACGCTTCTCATCTTGTCGATTTGTTTTAACGAGATACGTCAACAAAATTGAAATCACCAAAGATGCTTCGAGACCTTCACGCAAAGTAATTAAAAAACTGGAGCCCATATTGAGAATTTAGCCTAGCCTTACGAATTCTTTTTGGACTGCAGTAGAGCAGTTATTACTTTGCCGTCGGCTTTGCCTTTAGAAGATTTCATCACTGCACCGACCAACGCTCCGAGTGCTTTATCTTCGCCATTGCAATACTTCTGCCACGCACCTGGCTCTGCAGCAATCGCCGCATCGACCATTTCTTCAACTGCGCTTGTGTCAAGTGTCTCAAATCCGCGCTTCGCGGCCATCGCCAAAACATCGCCACCGCCAGCCTCGATCAAATCAGTTAGCAAAGTTTTTGCTTGCGTTGAAGTTACTTTTGCATCGCGTTCAAGAATCGTCAACGCAGCCAAATCTTTTGCTGGCACCTTTGGTGTAGCCCCTTGTTCGGCGAACGCTTGTTGCACATAAATAACCGCACGCCGCGGATCGCCACCAGCAGAAATAACTGCACCAACATAATCATCTTGCCCGCGCTCAACTACAACAAGTGCCGATTCGCCATCTTTGTCAACACCACAAAGTTCGGCCAAAGCCAGACGTCGTGCCGCTGGCAAAATAGGAAGCGCTGCTCGCACAGCCTCAATCCACTCAGGGTCTGGAATAAGCGGCACAAGGTCTGGCTCTAAAAAATATCTATAGTCGTCGGCATCTTCTTTGGTGCGCAAAGTTTCGGTGCGACCAGTTGAGTCATCCCAGTGACGAGTCTCTTGACGAATCGTGCCACCACTCTCGATTAAATCAACTTGTCGACGTGATTCATAATCAATCGCTCGACCAACAGATCGAATCGAGTTGACATTTTTGATTTCACAACGCGTCCCGAATGGCGTGCCAGGTTTGTGTACCGAGACGTTGACATCACAACGCATTGAGCCCTCCTCCATTTTCGCATCGCTGGCGCCAACGGCCAACAAAATAGAGCGCAACTCGGCAACATATTGACGTGCTTGTTCTGAAGTTCGAATGTCTGGGCGCGAAACAATTTCAACGAGTGGCACGCCAGCGCGATTGAAATCAATCAGCGAATAATCGCTGCCGTGAATTCGTCCAGATGAGCCACCAAAGTGGGTTGACTTTCCGGTGTCTTCTTCGAGATGCGCCCGCTCAATACCGATGCGCACTTCGCCAGGCAACATCAAGTGACCGTCAACGTTCAACGGATTGTCGTATTGCGTAATTTGGTATGCCTTGGGCAAGTCGGGGTAAAAATAATTTTTACGATGAAATGTGCATGGCTGAACTTTGCAATTGAGAGCCAAACCAATTCGCATCGCAAGTTCAATGGCGTGTTGATTCAGAACTGGCAATGCCCCAGGCAAACCGAGTGTGACCGGATCAATATTTGTATTCGGTTCGTCACCGAAACGGTTAGCGCTCGCACTAAACATTTTCGTCTTAGTTGCTAGTTCGACGTGAACTTCTAGACCAACAATTAATTGCCAACCATTTGGTAGTGCAGCAACATCGCTCATGATGCCCGCTCAAGTTCGGCCGCAACTTTAAACATTGCTTGCTCGCCTAGAGTTGGGGCCAGAACTTGCACACCAACAGGCATTGAGTGGGCGCCAGTTCCAAATGGCACACTCATCGCTGGGTGCCCAGCCAAATTTGTTGGAATCGTAAACACGTCGCACAAATACATCGCTAGTGGATTATCGGTTTTCGATCCAAACTCAAACGCCACTGACGGTGAAGTCGGCGTCAGAATTGTGTCGACACTTTGGTAAGCACGAGCAAAATCATCAGAAATTAATCGGCGCACCTTTAACGCTTTGCCGTAGTACGCGTCGTAATAACCAGCCGACAATGCATATGTGCCGAGCATGATTCGACGCTTTACTTCTTCACCAAAACCTGCCTCACGAGTTGCGGCATACATCGAATTTAAATCTGCTGCATCAACACGGTTGCCATAACGCACACCGTCATAACGAGCCAAGTTACTGCTCGCTTCTGCAGGCGCAATCAAATAATAAGCAGTCAGACAGTATTGAATTGACGGCAATTTAATGTCAACGATTGTTGCACCCGCACTTCGCAACGCATCAAACGCAGACTCAAGACGCTCAAGCACATCTGCCTCGCAGCCCTCAGGAAGATCTGTAACTCTGCCAATGCGCATGCCAGCAACACCGTGCTCAAGCACTGAAACTAGTGACGGCGCCGGTTGTGGAATCGAAGTTGAATCTAACGGGTCGTGGCCAGAGATAACTTCAAGCAAAGTTGCCGCATCACGAACATCACATGTGAACGGACCAATCTGATCAAGGCTGCTCGCAAATGCCACGAGCCCATATCGCGATACAACTCCATAAGTTGGTTTCACGCCAACGACACCACACAAAGCAGCAGGTTGACGAATACTTCCACCAGTGTCGCTGCCGAGAGATGCAGCCGCGAAACCAGCAGCAACTGCAGCGGCACTTCCACCACTCGAACCACCGGGCACACGTGAAATATCATGTGGATTTTTTGTCGGACCGAACGCCGAGTTCTCGGTGCTTGAACCCATTGCGAATTCGTCGAGATTAGTTTTGCCGATGATAATCGCACCGGCAGCGCGCAATTTAGTGACAACTGTGGCGTCATACGGCGGTTTCCAACCTTGCAGAATTTTTGACGAGCAGGTTGTTTCAACACCACGCGTGCACATGTTGTCCTTAACTGCGATTGGCACACCAGCGAGCGCTCCAACTTTTTTGCCAGACTTGACATCTGCATCAACCTTTGCTGCATCTAGTCGTGCTTGATCAGCAGTTACCAAATTAAAAGCGTGAATCTCTGATTCTCGAACATCAATTCGCGCTAGATGTTGTTCAACAACCGCGCTTGCACTTAACGAGCCGTTGCTAACACCTGAGGCAATCTCAACAAGTTTTTGCATTTTTTAAACGTCAAAACCAATAGTTGGTGGAACACGAAAACGACCGCTCTCTGTAGCAGGTGCTTGGCCAAGAACTTCTTGACGATCTAACGATGGTGCTTCAACATCTTTGCGCAACACATTTTTAAGAGGATAGGGCTGCGTCATCGGCTCAACATCTGCGAGATCTAAAGCGTCAATATCTCGAAAGTGTTCAAGCATTCCTGCCAACTGTGATGTCATCTTCTCGGCTTCGTCTGAAGTCAGACTCAACCTGGCAAGTCGCGAAACTTTAACTACTGTTTCTTGGGAAATTTTTTCAGCCACGGCTTTAATTCTACGACCCGATCAATGGTTAGATACGCAACAGCAAGTGTGAAAAAACCGATTGATGTCCACTGATTCAATCGCAAGCCACCAAAATGTTTTGCAGTGTCGACTCTCAATGATTCTACGAAAAACCTTAAAACCGTATAGCCCGCTACATACATCGCAAAAAGGCGACCATCTCGGGGGCGCCAGCGCCGCTCAATCTTGATTAGCGCAACACATATAAATAGACATCCAAGTGATTCATAAAGAAATGTTGGGTGAAATGTCGTGCCAGCCTCAAAACCAGCCGACTTTACTTTTTCAGCTGAAATCTGTAGTGCCCAAGGCAGTGTTGTCGGCTTACCAAAAAGTTCTTGATTAAACCAGTTGCCCCATCTACCGATTGATTGCGCTAGTGCAAGGCCTGGTGCGACACAAGTCAATCCACTTGCAACTGCAAGACCACGTTTACGAGCGACGAAAACTCCAGAAATAACACCGACAGTGATTCCTCCCCAGATGCCAAGGCCACCTTCCCAAATTTTCACTACATCAAACCAGCGCCCCTGAAATCTTTCCCAATCGGTGATTACGTGATAAGCACGAGCACCAACAATGCCGATTGGCACTGCAACCATTGCAATTGTGCTTGCATCATCTGGATGTCCGAGCCCGCGCTCTAACAGACGTTTTTTAAATAACCAAACCGCGGCGACAACACCGAGCGCAATCATTAATCCGTATGCGTTAAATCGCAGCGAAAATATTTCTAACGAACCAGCAGACGGGCTCGGCAAACTCGCAAACATTAATTTCAGGTTACTTGTATTTTCTATATTCATGAGTTCGCTTTATAACTGTTCAGATATACGGATCTTTATCGCTTCCAGGTTCACTCCACCACTCGCTCGGAGAACCAGTCGTCTGCCAATCGGCGAACGGATAAATGCAGTTCACCGGACACGCGGGCAAACATTTATCACAACCGCTACATAATTCTGGAATGATCACAACATCGGTTCCGAAATTAAATATTGCTCCAAATTGCGGTGGGCATGCTCGTAAACAAGCATCGCAGTTTATGCACTCAGGCATCTCAATTCGCACAGGTGGGTTTTGCCACTTTGCATTGCGTTCGTGTTGCTCAATGCGCTCTTCACGCGTGGCACTCATAAAGCGATTGTAAACGGTGGTTGCCTTAAGCCGCTCATTGCTGGTCTACTTAATAAGTGACAATCGCCAAACGCCAAGTTGATTCGGCTGCGGTTGCGGCGCTTGCCCCGGCTGCGGCACTGTTTCCAATTTGGCTTCTTGCGATTGGTGTTTTCTGGCTTCCATTTTGGCGTTTCTCGGATGTTTCATATCCGTTGTTCGCATTTGCGGCACTCGCACTCGGAGTTCTGCTTTTTTCAAAAGCTATACAGCGAATCTTTTTATCTCGTTTACTAGAGGCAAGAAAACCTTCGGCTCTCGAAGCCGCAACTTTGCAGCAGGCATGGCGTCGGGTTGCCCAAGCCAACCACATATCAATCGATAGTTTCGTACTCGCAGTTGTCGACAGCAACGAAATCAATGCGTTTGCTTCAGGTGGACATCTAGTTGTTGTTTCGTCGTATGCAGTAAATCAACTTGATCAGAACGAACTTACGGGAGTATTGGCTCACGAAATAAGCCACCATCTTGGCTCTCACACGGTTGCATTAACTATTGCCCAGTGGTTGAGTTTGCCAATTTTATTACTCGCACGAATTGGTTTTATTTTGCAGAGAGTTGCCGAACGAATTTCTAATACTTTCAAGTCAGGACTTAACGCTCTCAAATTTATTGGTCTATTGATTTCTGCAGCGCTAACGGTCGTGTCTTCATTATTCGTGGCTGCACTAGTCGTATCTCAAGCATTAAGCAATGCAGTTGGTCATGAATCAGAGTTTCAGGCTGATCGACGTGCAGTACGCATGGGTTTTGGTAACGAGTTGCTAATCGCACTCAAGCATGTCGTTGACGATTCGCAAAACTACGATGAACAAACAAGCAGTGCTCTAGTTGTATCTGCACACCCTCCTGTCCGCGAGAGAATTAATCGACTTGAAGCTTTGCTGCGAACCGAAGACCCATATAGATGACCATCACGACATTTCGAAATACAAAACTTTCTCGTCTTGTGATGGCACTCGCATCTGGGCTGATGGTTGGATTCTCGCTGCCGCCATGGGGATGGTGGCCGCTTTCGATCTGCGGTTTAATTGTATTTTTTCAACTAGCAAAATCTGTGAACGGCTCGCTTGAACTTTTCTTGATCGGCTTTGTATTTGCTTTTGCGTGGTTGGCTCTTGGTATGGGGTGGATGTGGTTTCTTAGTGCACCTGGTTACATAATTGCGACACTTTTATTTGCAAGTTTGCACGGCGTAGCCGAAGTAGTTGCGTCACGATTCAACACACCAATATTCTCGCGACCAGTTGCGCACACTTTGGCAGAAGCACTGCGGTTTTCTTTTCCATTTGGTGGTGTTCCATTAGCAACGCTTCCGATTGCTATTTCTCCGACTCGACTCGCCGACATTGTTGCGATTGGTGGGCCAATATTGGCATCATGGTTCGTTTTACAAACCGCAGCGTTAGTAGTTGGCTATTTCAACAAACGACAGTCACGACAACCAGTCGCAATTGTTCTGTTGGTCTTAATTGCCTTGCAGATTTTTGGACAAATCTCATCGCCCGTGCAAACAACAGACAAAACGCTGCGAATCGCCCTGGTGCAAGGTGGTGGACCACAAGGAGTTCTCGCAATTAACTCTCGAGCGCGTGATTCTTTTGACCGTCATTTAGAAGTAACAAAAACTTTGCAACTCAGTGACAAACCTGAGATAGTTATTTGGCCAGAAAATGTGATCGATGTTGTTGACTTCGCGAGCAGTCGTGAATATTCAGAAATCGCAACAGAAGCAAAACGGCTTAACGCAGAGTTTGTAGTTGGCATCACCGAAGATGCCGGCATCGGACACTTCACCAATGCCCAAGTTGTTGTACAACCAAACGGTGACATCACGTCGCGATACGACAAAGTTCGTCGCGTGCCTTTTGGCGAATACGTGCCATCTGGTTTGCGAAGTTTGCTAACTGCAGTCGGTGCGCCAACAGATCGAATACCAAGCGATGCAGTGCAGGGCAAAGAACCAGCAGTACTAAATCTGCAAAAAACAGATCTCGCAGTAGCTATATCTTGGGAGTCATTTTTCGCTGGTCGAGCAAACAGTGGAGTCGAGTCAGGTGGAACAATTCTGATCAACCCAACTAATGGCTCAAGTTATACAGGCACAATTTTGCAGACTCAGCAACTGGCAACAAACTCATTGCGGGCGCGTGAAACCGGGCGTTGGACACTGCAAGTGGCAACTACTGGTTTCAGCGCTGTGATTACACCGACCGGAGTTATCACTCAACGGGTTGGTGTTGGTGAAGCGAAAACAATCATCGTTGATGTGCCCCTAACGACTGGACGAACTTTATATTCACATCTTGGCGATGAATTGTTTATTATTTTGCTTGTGCTCGGCTTAATTATTTGCTGGTCGGTGCAGCGTAAAGGTATGGCAAAAATTAATGGCTGATAAAGACTTCGTTATCGCAAGCAAAAATGTGCAGTGCGTGGTCAGTCCTAATGTCGGCGGTCGGGTGTCCTCAATTGTGGCTTTTGGTCGCGAGTTGCTGATAACTCAAAATGCAGAGACAAATCTGCAAAAGTGGGGCTGCTACCCAATGGTGCCGTGGGCGGGTCGCGTGCGAAATGGAATCTTCGTTCATGACTCTAAACAACACCAACTCGAAATCAATATGGCGCCCCATGCAATTCACGGCACAGTTTTAGATCGTCCATGGACAACTATTAGTTCTTCACCGTCAGTTATGGCAATGAAAATAGATCTTGGCCCAGCGTGGGGATTTGCTGGTGAAGTTACTCAAACTATTACGGTCGCAAATGACATCATCGAATTTCGTTTGCATCTTGTAACCAGCGACGCAACGATGCCGGCACAAGTTGGATGGCATCCATGGTTCGCGCGACCATGCAAACTAGAAACCCAGTTTGAAAAAATGTATCTGCGAGACAAATATGGAATTCCAACTGGCGAGACAATTTCACCGACTGCTGGCCCACATGATGATTGTTTTTCTGGCTCGCAACGCACGCCAAAACTTAATTTTGACGACAAAGTGAAATTAGAGATTGAAACTGATTGCACACATTGGGTCGTCTACGACGAACCTAAACATGCAATATGTGTCGAGCCGCAATCAGGGCCACCGGATGGATTCAATCTTGATCCAATCATCATCACTCCAACTGCTCCACTCACCCGATTTATGCGACTGGTTATCACTAGCTGACTAGATAACTAACTAGCTA
>JAEMRY010000024.1:13117-18573 GCA_016463105.1 Ilumatobacteraceae bacterium
CTCACCCGATTTATGCGACTGGTTATCACTAGCTGACTAGATAACTAACTAGCTAACTAAATAGCTGACTAATACTGCAAATACCTGACGGTAGGATTTCCTAATGACTAAGCCGTTTGACGTCAACGGACCACTGCGAATCGCATACCTTACTTATCGTGGTAAACCGCATGTCGGCGGGCAAGGCGTCTACACAAGACATCTGACTAAGGCACTCACAGATCTTGGTCACCATGTTGAAGTTTTTAGTGGCCAGCCATATCCGGTGCTTGACGAACGAGTACAACTGCACAAACTGCCAAGCCTCGATATTTTCAATGACCACAACCCTGGACGATTCCCCGCCTATTGGGAGTTAAATACCTGGCCGAACTTCGTTGAGGCTGCATTATTTCTAAAGGGCACATTCGGCGAGCCACTCTCTTTTAGCATGCGGGCCCATCGTGTGTTACGAGACCGAATAAATGACTTCGACCTTGTCCACGACAATCAATGTCTTGGCACCGGAATTTTAAAAATTGAAAAAATTATTCCAACAATTGTTACTTTGCACCATCCGATCACAAAAGATCGAAAACTTGAGATGGCACACACACCAACTTGGTGGAAGCGTCGCGCGATTGGTCGCTGGTACTCATTCGTGTGGATGCAAGGTCGTGTCGCGAGCAAGATGCCGCGCGTCGTTGTCGTTAGTGAAAACTCAATCAATGACATTCACACTGATATGGGAGTGTCAAAGGATCGGATGCGACTTGTTCCTGTTGGTGTAGATCCAGATCTGTTTAAACCAATTCCGACAATTACGAGAAAATCGGCACATCTAATTACGACTGCATCGGCAGATGTTGCACTTAAAGGTTTGTCATTTTTGCTTGAAGCAATCGCAAAACTTCGTACAGAACGAGAAATTCATTTGACAATAATCGGCAAACCACGAGCTGGTGCAAGCGCCGACCTAATCGAATCTCTTGGGTTGCAAGACTGCATTAGTTTTGTTTCTGGAGTTACTGATGAGCAAATTGTTGAGTTGTATGCACAGAGTGAACTCGCAGTTGTGCCAAGTCTCTATGAAGGATTCAGCCTTCCTGCAATTGAAGCAATGAGCACAGGTATCTGTCTGGTTGCCACAACTGGTGGTGCATTGCCAGAAGTAACCGGCATCGATGGAGAAACAGTTTTGTCATGTGTCGCTGGTGATGCCGACGCGCTTGCAGCAACAATTCGTCGCGGACTCGATGATAAACAATTACGCGACAAAATTGGTCTTGCCGGACGTGCTCGAGTGGCAGCTCGATGGTCGTGGCGACATTGTGCTCAGTTGACTGTTGATCAATATCGCGAAGTTCTGTCAATGCCCGACAACCAGCGAAAACTCGCAAAACGAGACGGCGCATAAAATGCTGACAATTAAATTTGACCGATTGAACCTAAAGCCTGGCGACACATTTTTGGATGCTGGCACTGGTTTCGGTCGCCACGCATTTGAAGCGGCGCGCCGAGGGGCCCGCGTCGTGGCACTTGACTATGCCGAACAAGAAGTGACTACAACACGGGCAACCTTTGCTGCAATGTACGAAGCAGGTGAACTCGACCCAACTTCGTTTACTGGTGTGGTGCGTGGCGATGCCACGTGCTTGCCTTTCGACGACGCAATGTTTGATTGCATTGTTACTTCTGAAGTTCTTGAACACATCGATGACGACACATCTGCATTGCGCGAATTTGTTCGTGTCTTGCGACCTGGCGGTGTACTCGCGGCAACCGTGCCATCGTGGTTTCCTGAAAAAATTAACTGGGCACTTTCTGACGAGTACCACGCACCGTTCGTCAAAGGTGGGCATGTTCGCATTTATCGCAGCAGCGAGTTACGTTCTAAAATTTCACAGGCGGGTCTTATAGTTGGTGGTTCACACAAGGCACACGGTTTGCACTCGCCTTACTGGTGGTTGAAATGTGCGGTTGGTCCGCAACGTGAAGACAACAAGGCCGTTGCAATGTACAAGAAGTTTCTTGAATGGGACATAATTTCTGCGCCACCAATTACACGCGTTCTTGATCGTGCGCTCAGCCCAGTGATTGGTAAAAGTTATGTTGTGTATGCGAAAAAGCCAAAGTTAGTTAGCGCACCACTATGACAATTGAACAACAAATGAAGGTTCACTCCTCATCGCTCACAATTGACGAATTATCAATGACTGCAGACTCAATTGCCAAACTTCAACTCGCAAATGGAATGATTCCTTGGTTTGAAGGTGGTCACTGCGACCCATGGAATCATGTTGAAACAGCAATGGCACTTGACGTCATGGGTCGACACGATAATGCTCGTCGCGCTTACGAATGGTTACGAAACACTCAACGCAACGATGGTGCGTGGTTCAATTATTTTCATAGTGACGGAAAAGTCGAAGAAACAAAACTTGACAGCAATGTTTGCGCATACGTTGGGACAGGACTTTGGCATCACTGGCTATGCACACAAGACGACGAACAATTGAAACGGTTTTGGCCAATGCTCGAAAGCGCAATGACTTGGGTTCTGAATATGCAACGCAGCGACGGCACGATTCTTTGGGCACGTGAAGAGAACGAGAAACCATGGGATTACGCATTGTTAACTGGTTGCTCATCAATCCGGCATGCTTTAATTTCGGCGAGCAATGTTGCAGATGTACTCGGCACATCTAAACCAGAATGGATTAACGCCGCTGCACAAATTGATCAAATAATTCAAAACGACCTCACGGCCTTTGAACCCAAAGAGCGCTGGGCAATGGACTGGTATTACCCGGTTCTAACTGGTGCACTCGTTGGCGTTGAAGCCAAAGCCCGTCTTGAAGAACAATGGGAACTATTCGTGATGCAAGATCGTGGTGTGCGATGCGTCAGTGATGAACCGTGGATTACTGCATCAGAAACAGCAGAATGCTCACTTGCATATGCCGCGATTGGTGATATTGATACTGCACAATATTTGCTTAATACAACAATTGAACATCGCACAGCCGATGGATCATATTTAACTGGACTCGTTTACCCGAATAAAGTTGTATTTCCTGCTGAAGAACGATCTGCTTATACTGGCGCTGCAATAATTTTGGCTGCAGACTCGTTGGGTGACATCTCACCTGCTTCACGTATCTTTCGCTATGACTAGCTAATTAAGCTAGCTAGTTGAATAGCTTATTTAATTCGTTGCAGAATTCTTAATGATCCAGTCATATCGACTTCAATAAATTCACCAGAGTCAATCGCTGCACAATAAATATATTTATACGGAGCCTGACCACCATCTTTCGGATCAGTAAAAACATCATGAATCGCCAAAAAACCATGCAGCGCAATTTTCGGTGACCATCCCAAATAATCATTTCTTGCTGGTTCGTCACCATGTCCGCCATCAATAAAACACATCGCTAACTTTTCTGACCATTGAGCGCTCACAACTTTTGATTCTCCAACTACTGGCACTACAACATCACCAATATTTGCTCTATGCAAGGTCGCCAGCAAACTTGGCAAAGTATTTAGTCGGTTGGTCGCAGGGTCGATTAGCGATTCATCAAACCACTCCCAGCCCTTTTGATTTTCTTCGCTACCAAAATGGTGGTCAACAGAAAAAACTATTGTGTTATATTTTCGCGCCGCAGCACCCAGCCAAACAGTTGAGCGACCACAATATGTGCCGACTTCAACAATCGGTAACTGTGGCAATATTTTGCACGCAGAGCAGGCTGCTGCATAAAGTGCATCGCCTTCATCTGGCGGCATAAAACCCTTTGTCGCTAAAGCCTCTGCTCGTAGAACTTCGTCAATCATTTCTACGTTTACGACTTGAGCAATCGGGCGAATTCTTGCTCCCACTGAGATTTCCAGTCTGAGGAAAAATTCGCAAAACTTTGCGTGAACTGCCGACGAGCCAACTGCACACCTTCGGACATCCACCAAGTTTCAACATCGCCATCAATTTGGTTTAAATGCTCAGCCGCACTTCGACCCGAAATGTGCAAGATTCCTACATTTGCTAATGCGTCAATCAAAGATTTGGCGTCTGGTCTGAATCTGTATGACTCAGGGTCATAAAAGCTAACAGTTGGGATGTTATGACTGAGAGTTTCGAGCCACGTGGTTCCTAGATAACTATGAATTACTATTCGGCTATCAAAATACTGCTTAACAATGTCTAGAGATTTATCAAACTTTGCGCCAGGTCTGGCTGAAATAATCTTCTGGTATTGAGCCGAACCATATTCACCAGGAAACAATCTGATATTCAGTTGAGTCTCACTATTTCGTAATTTAACGAATTCAGCCACTTGGTCATACATCGTCTGCAGAGTTCCCGGCAATGGAAAATATTGCAACCTGTAAATCTGTTGAGGTTGATCAAAGCAAATCAAAGAGTCGTACAATTTTTTTTGATTTTTTATCCTCGGCGTCACCGGTGACAAGGGCCGAGTATTTTTATCGCCTCGACTCCAGCCCCATGTGAAATAGGTATCAGAAACTCGGCACTCGTAACGCTCTCCCACGTGCAACTCGTCTAAGCCATACCAGCCACCATGTTGGTGATAGTGCAACTTTGTTCCGTGCTCACACCACTCTGCCGCTAATACCTTGAATTCGAGATGTGCCCACAGTGACTGTGACGAATAAAGATGTCGTGGTCGATTTGGTCGTGCGGCAAGAACTTGAGTTTGAATCGCACCGTACCCTTCGACCAGCACAAGCGGTAAGTACGCGCTAATCAAAGCATTACTGACTTCAGACAAAGACGAACTCTGCTGAATTTCTAAAATATTCTTTTGTCGCCAAGTTTTATCTGGCGTGACATTGACAACATATTTTATATCTAAGTCATCATGTTTGGCCCATAGGCGCCACGAAATCATCGCTCTAACCCAAGAAGTTGGAACCGAACCTGAGAACGGTCTCACAAACAAAACTTTTTCTGACTGGTTTGACAAAACTATTTTCAAAAATTTTGCGATTACTTTATTGCGGCGCCCCATCGGCGTAGAATTTTTAATGACTGATGGTGCACCAGAAATTAAAATTTTAGTTGGACCAAACGCAATTAGTGCACGCAGTGTCGCTAATACGCTTTCCGGCAACTTCTGATAATTCGTGAAAAATTCAAGCGTGTCGCTAGCAACCACGATCTCAGACCTTGAAACACTCTCAAAACTTTTCTCATTTCGCGCGGTTGATTCGCTGGCTAAATCTTGAGTAGCCACAAAAACGAGATGTAAAAATCTCTCACACCAATCACCGAGCAAAATGTCGTAATAGCGTGCCGAACGCGAGTTGCCGTGGTAGTCATCAAGTAGTTGTTTAATCCGACCCAATACAGCAGGTCTGGCAATTTCTATCTCGTTGAGGCCAGCACTAACTCGTTGTGCATTCCAGACAGTCGTCACTTATTAAATGTTATCTGTCGCTAGCCGTCTAATAGA
>JAEMRY010000085.1 GCA_016463105.1 Ilumatobacteraceae bacterium
GTGCTGTTAGCAATCGACCCATAAGTTAAACGTCGACCAGCATTTGTGCGGATCACCAGATAGCGCTTGCCTCCGACCATGCCATAAAAACTTATTGTGCCATTCGCACTTGCAACTATCGGAGTGCCAATTTTTGTGCTGTACTCAATACCCCGATTGCCAGCACATCGCTCACAACTCGGTTGTCGAAATGGATCAATGATTGACGCGACGTGTGGTGTCGCAATCGGCGAGACAAGCACACACGAAACAAATTTTGCTGGCGCAAAAGTCGATAAAACCAAAACAGCAGACGCAAAACTAGAAATCAAGATTATTTTATTTCTGGCTTAGTTGTTGACTGAAATTATTAAGCGACGTCAGCAGCAGTTAGCCGCGAACGAAGTTGCAACACGGCCTTGGTGTGAATTTGCGACACACGACTTTCAGTTACGCCAAGCACATCACCGATTTCACCCAAAGTTAAGTTCTCCTCGTAGTACAACACCAAAACTGTGCGTTCGCGTTCTGGTAAACGTTTAATTTCTTGGCGCATAATTTTGCGCAATTCTTGGGCTTCGACGACCGAGTCTGGACTCGGAACATACGACGCCCCAGAATGTGTAGATGCTGGTGTGTTATCGGCAATGACATGATCGAGCGGACCAACGGCACTAGACGCAATTTCTGTCAACCATTTTTCAAGTTCAGAACTGTTGATTTTTAATTTCGCAGCTAGTTCGTCATCGGTTGGCGAACGCTTAAGTGCATGTTCTAGATCAGAGATTGCGTTTTCGACTGTTCTGGCTTTAGACCGCACGCTGCGTGGCACCCAATCTAAAGATCGCAAACTATCTAAGATCGCACCACGAATTCGCGGTACTGCATATGTTTCAAATTTAAAACCAAGTGATGGATCAAAGCGATCAATCGCGTTCATTAACCCGAACACACCTGAACTAACTAAGTCACCGATTTCAACTCGTTTTGGCAAACCTGCAGCGAGTCGGCCAGCGACAAACTTTACGAGTGAGGCATAATGCACCACGAGCCATTCACGAGCCAATGGATCTTTGTTCTCATGCCACTTCTTCCATGCTTGATCAATCGTCAGTCGTACTGGAAGAGCGTTCATGCGCGTGGATGTGATGCGCCGTATGCAGATTTGAGGCGCTCCTTGCTTACTTGGGTATAACGCTGTGTGGTCGCAACATCAGAATGACCGAGCAGTTCTTGCACTGCGCGCAAATCAGCACCGTTGTCGAGCAAGTGCGTAGCAAAAGTATGACGTAACGCATGTGGATGTGTTGGTGTGAGTGCGCGCTCGTCGATTATTCGTCGCACATCACGTGGGGCTAAACGGCGACCACGCGTATTTAAAAACAATGCCGAGAGTTCTTGGCTTTTAGTAACTTTCTCATCTACTACTTCGTGACGAAATTTGAGCCAGTGTTTGACTGCTAACAGACTTGGCTCACTGACAGGTATCCGTCTCTCTTTCGATCCTTTACCCATCACGATCACAGTGTTGTTACGAGCATTTATGCTGTCGACATCTAGCGAACAAAGTTCGCTGACGCGAAGTCCGCTGCCGTAGAGCAGTTCGATAACTGATGTATCGCGTGATGACTTCCACTCTGGCACGTCTGGGTCTTTGCACGACAACAATGCATTTAACTGTTCTTTGGTTAGAACTTTTGGCAACCGACCCGTGCCCGACGGCGTGCGAACGCCGGCAGTTGGGTCAGTTTTTAATGTTCCGTTACGAACATGCCATGCAAAGTATCGACGAATCGCCGCAAGTTTTCTGGTCACACTGCGTTTGGCTTGTCGATTAGTTGTCAAAAAACTGATGTACTGACGCACCATGTCGCGTGTTACCAACTGTGGTGAGTTTATTTTTAGTCGGGAGATCCATTCTTCAAATTGTTTTACATCACTGGCATAAGCACTCGTTGTATGAGTTGAGGCAGCCGTCATCGACCCAATGAACTCATCAATCTTCCACCCCGCCGCCATAGCAATAACAACGGTATCTGTTTAGCCGCGGGGCTGCCTGACTTCAATGACTTCCCACCAACCAGAGTTGCCGATAACCCAACCCATTGCCTCTAATCGCCCAAGTGAAACTGCTGCTTCGATCGTCGCAAGATTTGTCCGAACCACAAATTCATCAAGTGTGAACGGCGACCCAGCCATTGTCGAAACTAAATCTTGGTCGCCGGCACTTAATCGCGGGCGTGGATCATAAATATTTTCTGATGCGCGTCGATGATCTAGTCCGAGCGCAACGAGCACATCTTGAGCACCAATAATTGGCAAGCAACCTTGTTGAATCAGCAGATTTGTTCCGTTTGAGGCAACATTGCGTGGTGAGCCAGGCACCGCCAAAACAGTCACATCGCGTTTTTGTGCTTCATCAACTGTGATCATTGATCCACCAGTAGTGCGTGACTCGACAACAACTAGCACTTCACTGAGTGCTGCCAAGATTCTGTTGCGCAACGGAAACCGAAACGCCTCGGGTGGTGAGCCTGGCGCAGATTCACTTAGTAGCGCACCGTGTTGGGCAATATCTTGCCAAAGTTGAGCATGCTCACGCGGATAAATTACGTCAAGCCCTGACGCAACTACGCCCACTGGTCTGGCAATTTTATTAAGTTGGTCTGCATTGCTTTCTAGTTCGAGAGCGCGCATTGCGCCACGATGCGACCACGCATCAATACCACGTGCCAATCCAGAAATAATACAAACATTATTTGCGGCTAAATCGTAAGCAATATGAGACGCCAAATATCTGCCTGAGGCCGTTGCGTTGCGAGTGCCAATCATTGCGACTCGACGGTTATCAAGCGCAGATAAATCTCCGAGATAAAACAACACCGCTGGTGGAGCAAGATCGCCAGTCAAAGCACGTGGATAATCAGCGTCACCGAAAATTGCTATTTTCATGCCCGCACTTTTGCATCGCCTTGCGATCTGATCTTGTAACTCTTGTGTTGCCCGATGACGCAACAAAGTAATCAACCCGTCGGTTCGCAACATTGCGGCTACTGATTCGCTTGGCTTGGCCCGACCCTGCACGACCGCCCACGCAGTTTGTGGGTCGTGATGTTTTAAAAGTGTCATCAATCTTTTTGGGCCAATTTTTGGCAATGCCGCAAGTGATGCGGCGGCTATTTGATCTTTTGATAACGCAAATTGTCGTATTTGTGAAACCATGTTCAGAAAATCAACTCTCGTGTGCGCAAACCAGAAGCCAAATCAACTCGCAACATCAATGCCAAATGCAAATGCGGTTCATCGATCACATCTGGAGCCCCCGCTAAATCTGCAATTGTGCGCGCAACTCGACGCACTCGGTGGTATCCACGACCAGTTAGTCGACCAGATTCAAGTTCTTTGCGCAAAAGTTGCTCGGCTTTTTTTGATAGTGGTGCAACAACATCTAGTTGCTGACGTGTCAGTGCCGAATTAGTGCAACCGAATCTGGAGAACGCCAAATTGCGCGCTGTTGCTACTCGTTTAGCAACAACGCTCGTTGACTCGCCTGAGATCGGAGAAATTAATTCATTTGTGTTGGGTCGACAGACAGCAACACGCAAATCGAACCGATCAAGCAATGGTCCAGAGAATCTTCGCAAATATCGTGCGCGCGCTGCATCGTCACAAGTACAGGCGCCTGGGGTGCCCTCGCCACATGGACATGGATTAGATGCGGCAACAAGTAAGAACTCTGCTGGGATCACAACACTTGTTCGCGCTCGTGCCAAACGAACGACTCCTTGTTCGAGGGGTTGACGCAAAGCGTCCAAAACTGACGGTGCGAATTCTCCGAGTTCATCAAGAAATAAAACACCATGACTTGCAAGAGATATTTCACCAGGTCGCATCAATGCGGTGCCACCGCCAACCATTGCGACCATTGATGATGAATGATGTGGCGCGCGATATGGCGCAGAACGAATCAAGCCGTTATTGAGAAATTCTGTTTGCACCGACGAGTGAATCATCGTTGCCGAGATGGCTTGTTGATCATTGAGTGGTGGCAATAGACCAACAAGGCGTTCAGCGAGCATTGTTTTGCCTGCACCCGGTGGACCAACGAGCAGCAAATGGTGTGAGCCCGCAGCCGAAATTTCTAGTGCTTGGCGGGCAGCCGGCTGGCCCTGCACATCGGCAAGGTCGCGCACAATTTGTGTATTTGCATTTTGATCGTTTGTTGGTTGTGAAACTTGCCAAACAGCACGATCACACAGACATTCAACGACATCAAGAAGAGTTTTTGCAGCAAAGACATTTGCGCTTGACGCCGCACTTGCCTCACTCAGATTTTCGACAGCGACAACAGTGCGTCGATCTGTAGTTGCCAAGACAAGCGGTGTCGCCCCGCGAACTGGTCGTAATGAACCATCAAGACCTAATTCGGCAACAAACGCAAACTGCGACAATATTTCAATCGGTACTAGTTCTTGTGTAGCCAATAAACCAATTGCAATTGCTAGATCTAAACACGCCCCTGATTTTCGGTCACCAGTTGGTGCAAGATTGACTGTGATTCTTCGCGTTGGCCACGCCAAGCCGCAAGATAAAAATGCTGCGCGCACTCGATCACGACTTTCGCGACACACTTCGTCGGGCTGACCAACCACGGTGAACCCAGGAAGCCCGATACCTGAGTGAACTTCAACATCAACTCGCAACCCACGCACACCAAGCAAAGTTGCCGACCTGACAGATGCAAACACTCGCCTAACCCCCGTTTAACATTCTTGTTTTCTCTTGACGCCACTTTGTCTGGCACACCTGAGATACTTAAGCGCAATGATTCTTCACAAAACCATGAGCAC
>JAEMRY010000086.1 GCA_016463105.1 Ilumatobacteraceae bacterium
GTTCGTGATCAATTGTTCGCCAGGCTTTAGATCTAAGTGAGAGATCTTCGAGTTGTGTTATTGGTCTTGACCCATATCTGCGAGTTGCGCCTTGCTCAGCCAACAATCGCAAATATGAAATTTCGTCTAAACCATTCGGGCAAATAAACGGTGGCAACTTTGGTGCGACAAGCGATAAATCAAATGCCGATGATTTTGCTATTTCTGTTGTGAGTTCAACAACACCTGGGTATCTAGCAAACCTGCGAAGCTGCTCAGCACTGCTACGAATGTACGCACTTGGGGCTGGTGGTAATTGCAGATCTATTTCGTCAAGACTTGCGCGCTGTCGAACCGCTGCAAGTGCGACTGCTAGGCGATGTTCACGTAACGATGCATAAGCAACATCGTTTGTTGCAATGCACTGCACATCATGACGCATTGCAATTTGCACCAGTGCATCGTTTCGAACCGAATCGAGCGGGTCTCCGTGATCCCATAATTCGACCAGCACACGATCGCGACCGAACTCATTAATTAATTGTTGCAACCGCCGCCCGGCAATCTCAGGACCATGTTGCTCGAGTGCTTGAGTAATCAACCCAGTGCTGGCGCCTGTCAAAACCCAACAACTGTCAGCAACAACATCTGCAATCTTTTCAGTTGTAAACACAGGTGCAGATTTTGCCCCGGCTAATTGGCCAAGTGTTATCGCATGAGATAATCGTGCATAACCAGATGGTCCGTCGGCGATAATAACAATGTCTGCTTGAGATGAATTTTTATTTTCTGTGCACAGCAACTCGGCACCAAATAAAGTCGGCAAACCAAGTGCACGCGCCGCTTGGGCAAATCTCACAACACCATAGAGACCGTTGCGATCGGTTAGCGCAAGTGCGCTGAGTTGCATTTTGATTGCAGCCTCAACAAGTTGTTCGGGGTGTGAAGCCCCAAACAAAAACGAAAAGTTCGAACGGCAATGCAGTTCGGCGTAGTCAGACACTCAAATTATGATAGCGAACATATGTTCGCTATTGGGCAAAGATCTTCGCTGAAACCCTATAAATTAATGATTTTATGAGCAGCAAGAATCGCACCCCGTGCGCCATCTTCAGCCGTGTCTAGAACTTGATCCCAAGCAAACCATTTCACTTCTTTGCTTTCACCTTCGGCTGGCGCAAAAGTTTCGTTAGATGCGATCAATAAATATCGCACATCTAGATGAGTGTGACCGCGGGGGCCCGGGTGAACATCTAGATGAATGAATCTGGGCAAGCCTAAAAAATGTTGTAACTGCAAACCGGTTTCTTCACGCGCTTCGCGTAACGCTGCTTGATCAATTGATTCTCCAGCATCAATGTGACCACCTGGCTGCAACCACATATTCAGGCGTTTATGCAAATGCAACACCACCCCAGGCGCACCAGTAACAATCGCCGAAGCAGTGACATGAGTTGTGTCGCTGTGTTCATCAAATGGTGCACGCAACAACGGTGCAAGTTCGCGAAAAACTTTGATCGACTCTCGTTCGCGATCGTCAATTGGTTCGTGAGTTGCTAAATCTGCACAAAACTTTATTACAAATTCAACGCCAGCATCAGAAATCATCAAGTGCACAATATCGTGCCCTTTGACTAGCCGTAGATTGCGGCAACTGTCCACTCACTGTGTTCAAGTATCGCCAGCATCGCTGAAATCTGCGGTGTATCTTCGACTGTAATTTTTTCACAAACTAGTTGCAGCCGAACTAATCGTCGACCACGAGCGGTGTCCCACCAACGCTCTTCAACTGGCCATGGACCAGCCCATGAAATAACTTTGTAACTCGTTGTGCCGATAATTACGACAACTGGCGAAGCACTCAACTCGTGGCGTGCACTGACACTTAGCAACTTTCCATGTTGGTCATTTATTTGCACCTGAACTGGCTCATTGTAAACAACACTCGGCGAAGGAGTCGGAAGTGCGCCGCGCCATTTTGCCACCGTCGATTGTTTATCGCTGTTGGCACTATCAATAGTTTGAACATGTGTTGCTGAAACAAGTTCATAACTATCTAAAAGATCGCGGCCACCTTGCCACTTGGCGATCTGCACAGCCGACGAACCCAACAATTCGCTTAACCGACCAATTGCCTGTGTCGCTGTTTCGTCAGTTTGCGTAGTGCCACCCCACAATTTAAGTTGACGCGCCGTGTCGGCACGTACTTCGTCGGCTATTAACTGCACACGGGCTAGACCGGTAGCAACTAGCCAAGCCTCAAGTTGCCATTTTGCACTTTCAACAATTGCACTCGCTGTTAAGCCTTGTGGTCGATACCACAATCGCTCAGAACGTTTGCCATCTTCTGATTCGAATGCGATGATGATTCGCACACAAACAGTGCCATGAATTGAAAAATACTCAGTGAATGCGCTGGCCATTCGCTGCACACTGTTAACCACAACTTGTTGATCACAAACTGGCTCGTCAAATTTTTCAACACAAAGATGTTCTGGTGGTGGCGCAACAACAACAAGTTGGTGTTGCTCGTCACCACGAGAAAGCCGATGCAATTCAACACCTAACTCACCAAACCGACCCGCCAACACCGACTCGCCAAGTGCACAAACATCGTGCAGCGTGTTTAACCCGAGTCGCTCAAGCAACGAAATTGTTTCGCGATTGATGTTTGCAAATTCGCTGAGAACTCGCACAGACTGCGGTGCAAGCCAGTCACTGGTTTTGTCTGGCTCAACAAGATACGGCGCAAATAAACCTGATCTATTGCTCGCCACAGCGCTGGCATGAGCAGCAATATTTGCAGCCAAACGGCTGTCAGCAACACCAACACCAACTAGCGAATTAGCGACAATCGAAGTTTTTAGTGCATCAATTATTTTTAAAGCCATTGGCTCATCGCCACCCATATATCTAGATGGACCGCGTACAGCAAACACAATTAAGCCTGGCTCACTGACTTCAATTAGTGGTACGAGTTCGTTAACTGTGCGTATGACTGTGTCAAAAGCACTGCGGTCACGATTTGGTTCGTGCGCAACAATTTCTATATCTGGACACAATGCCTGAGCATGCCGACGGCGCATGCCGACTTGCACGCCGTACTGCATCGCAGCAGGCGTGCGAGATATAACTCGTTGCCCGTGCACAACGGCGCACGGGCTATTCGAGCTTTTCGCTGCAACAACTGCTGACCAGTCAAGACATTGCAAAACTGCTAATCGCTTAGATGCAAGCACGGATTAACTAACTAATTAGAACCGACGTGTGACTAAATGTTCGCGCTGGCGTGCAACTCGACGCCCGCTAACTCGAATGCTCACATCACGATGCTGCAAATAACCAGAACCGTTGTCAATGCCACTCCAACTTTTGGTTTTGGTATCTAAAATAACATCAGCAACAAATGGATCTGGCTCGCGTTCAGCAGAGAATCTAGAAGTCGACCGTGAGAGCGCCATATTGTCAACGATGATCATCACTGCGCGACGGGATTGCAATCTTGTCTGCACTCGCCTGGCGTCGTTAGCTGACAATCGAGCCGGAACTGCCACGACCAACAAATCAAAACCGTCAATCACGGCAGAAACAGTGACCGACCATTCGCGTGATGTGTTCGGCGGTTGCACTAACACCATTCGCTCTAGCGAGACACCGTGCTCGACTGCAGCAAGCACACCAAGATGTGCAACGCCAACGACACCAAGCCACGAACCTTGTTGCGTCGCACGTGAACAAAGTGAAAGCGCTAGTGACAACCCGGCATCACCGCTGCAACGGATGATGCGCCCACGCACCAAACCCGAATCAGGCAATAACTTGCACACATCATCTGCGACAACTAAGCGTTCTGGTGCCAATAACTGCATACCTGCACTGTAGCGAACATATGTTCGCAGTAACTAGGTAGAGTTAGCTGGCTTTACTACTCAATAAATCCAAGGAGGCAAAAAAATCTCGTGGGTTTGCAACCCAATGGTCTGCGCCAAGTTTTTGAGCGTGCTCATTAGATTTAATTGCAGCACCACCAACAAAGCATTTTATATCGCGATGAGCGACTTTACGAATAGCCGAAATTGATTTAGATGTTTCACGTAACGAATCCGACATCGTTGTGATAACACAAACGGCAACTAAGTCTTGAGTATTTTTTACCACTTTGGCAAATTCGATTGCCGGAAGATTCGCACCAAGATTAAACACATTCCAACCCTCAAAACGCAGCAGGTCAGCAATAATTGAGATTCCAACTGAATGCTGCTCTCCTGCAGGTGCACCAACAACTATCGTGCCGCGATCAAGTCCACGACGCAAAAATCTTGGACTAATTTGACTAATCAAACGAATAACAATGACGCTTGCACGATGCTCAACATAAACATCTATTTTTTTTCGACGCCATAGGTCGCCAATCTCAACGAGTGCCGGCAATAAAACATCTATATAAATATCGTGAATATCATGACCACTGCGCAATGCCGCTTCAAGAACTTTGAGCGAACCTCGCTCATCACCTGCAGTTAGTCGCGACACAATTCGTTCGACCCAAGGCGCTGCATCTCGCGCACCATGTCGAGCTTTGCTAGAAATTTTGCTGGCCGACTTGCTGACTTGTTTGGTGTTGCCTGCACGAGCCAACTCAAACTCTTTCAAATCACTTCGCTTAACTTGCCACGAACGATTGATGCGAGTTGCCGGCAACATCCCCTCGCGCACATAGCGATACACCGTCATGTAATGAACATTGAGGGCTTCAGCCACTTCGGTTAATGTCAAATTCAT
>JAEMRY010000087.1 GCA_016463105.1 Ilumatobacteraceae bacterium
AGCTTTGAAAGTTTTGCTTTTTGGTGCTTTCCAAAATTGGTACTACGGTTACGGGTTACCAACTAAAGGGGGAAGTTAAATGAAGAAAAGTCGGATTGGGAAAGCCTTTGCAGCACTTGCATTGGCAGGATTTGTGCTTACCGCATGTGGTGGAAACACCGGCAGCGATGACGCAGCAGAAAGCGATGGCGTTTTAAGCGTTGTTGCTGCATACTCATCAGTAATTGAAGAACCATGGGACGGAGTGATTCACGAAGCTCTGCAAGAAATGGCAGACGCTGGAGAAATTACCTACAAGTACATTGACGGAATCGGCTATGCCTCGGGCGCTTTCGAGCGCGCGGTGAGGCAGATCGCTGAAGAAGATAAGCCAGCAATCATTATGGGTGATTCATTCGGCAACGAAGAGTCGGCTCGTAAAGTTGCTCTTGACTACCCAGATATCGCATTCGTTATGGGTTCAGGTGGCGGACCTGCTGAGCCAAACTTCTCAGTATTCGACAACTGGATTCACGAGCCTGCATATGTTTCTGGAATCTTGGCAGGAAGCCTGACCAAGACAAACATCATCGGCATCGTCGGCGGAATTCCAGTTCCAGAAGTGAACCGCATTGTCAATGCGTTTATTGCTGGTGCTCAGTCGGTAAACCCGAAGGTTGTAGCAAAAGTAGCTTTCATCAACTCGTGGTTCGATCCTGCAGCAGCAAAAGAAGCCGCACTTTCACAAATTTCAGCCGGTGCTGACATTTTGTTCGCAGAGCGTGCTGGCGTGATTGAAGCAGCAGCAGAAAAAGGCTTGCTGTCATTTGGAAATCAAATGGATCAAAAAGCAACTGCACCAGAATCGGTTGTAACTTCAAACGTTTGGAACATGCGTCCGACCGTTAAGTACATCCTTAACCAAGTCAAGGCTGGTTCATACACGTCGCAAGACTTGAAAGACTTCAGCATGGTCGCTAAGGGTGGCGCTAGTTTGGCCGAGATTAACACTGGTGTAACTGGTGGCATTCCGGCTGAGGTGGTCGCCAAAGCACAAGCTGCGATGGACGCAATTAAAGCTGGAACACTGCGCGTTGACATTAACGAAGGTGTGCCAGCTGGTTCGGTTACTAAGTAACTAGCTAATAGTTAATAAGAAAGTTCAAGGATGAATTCGGTTGAGGGGGTTGCCATCGCGTCTCGCGTTGGTGCCCCCTCAATTTTTTTGCGCGACATCACCAAGGCGTATGGTGAAACACTTGCGCTGAGTGACGTGTCGCTTGATCTGCGCGCAGGAGAAGTGCACGCACTTCTGGGCGAAAATGGGGCTGGCAAGACGACCCTGATGAAAATTCTGTACGGATTGACGCAGCCCGACTCTGGCCAGATCGAAGCCGATGGGGTTGTATTGAAAATTAGCTCGCCTCGCGACGCTCGTGCCGCTGGCATCGGCATGGTGACGCAACATTTTTCGCTCGTGAAAAATATGACCGTTGTAGAAAACATCGCACTTGCCGATGCGAAAACTTTTTCTATTGACTTAGGTGGCGTGCGCGGGGCAATTGTTGCATCGTCTGCACGATATGGGCTTGACGTGCCACCCGATGCGATAATTTCATCGTTACCGATCGCTTTGCAGCAACGAGCCGAGATTTTGAAGGCTCTGATGTCGGGATGCAGTTACCTGATTTTAGACGAACCCACTGCGGTGCTCGGCCCACAAGATATTGACTCTCTGCTTGAAGTGATTCGACGTTTGAGATCAGACGCTGGAATTGGCATCGTATTAATCAGCCACAAAATGGCTGAAATTGAAAAGGTCGCTGACCGTGTTTCAGTTTTACGGCGTGGACAAGTAGTTTCAAGCTCGCTCGCCAACGGAATAACTTCAAAAGAATTAGTCACGCTGATGGTTGGACAACCAAGCTCTCCGGTAGCACCACGAAAGCGCACACCGAGTGAGGGCCAAGATGCGATCTTGGTGCTCGAGTCAGTTGCTGTGAATACAGAAACTGGCGGACTCAGCAATATCAACTTTGAAGTTCGCCCAGGCGAGATTTTGGGGATTGCCGGTGTCTCGGGCAACGGTCAAACTGAACTAGTAAATATTTTGAGTGGCACTTTAGGAATTGACTCTGGCACAATCTCGGTTGAAGGTACTCAACTTGGTGAGAACACTCCCCAATCGTTGATGCGAGCAGGTGTCGGCATCTTGGGTGAAGATCGACATGCGTCGGCTGTTCATGGACTTAAGGTTGTTGAAAACTTAGTACTTGATTGCCTTGAAAGTTTCACAAACAAGCTGCAACTTGATCGAAAGAAAATGGACAGTCATTGCGAGTCAGCGATTGCCGAATTTGAAATCAAGGCCACGGCGAATCAAGCATTTGGAACTTTGTCTGGCGGCAATATGCAAAAAGTTTTATTGGCCCGACTGTTTAGTCGCAAACCAAAGGTTGCAATTATTTCTCAACCGACTCGCGGTCTTGATGTCATGTCAACTAAATATGTTCGTTCGTTGATCGGACAGGCCTGCTCAGATGGCACTGCAGTTTTGCTCGTCAGCGAAGATCTGGATGAAATTTTAGAACTTGCCGACAGAATCGCCGTGATGTATCGAGGCTCAGTGATCGGAATTGTGGATCATTCTCAGGCGTCGCGCGAATCAGTTGGTGAATTGATGGCGGGAATCGCGAAATGAAGGCCAGATTTGCACTTCGGGCCTCGACACCTTGGTGGCGCGGGCCATTGCTGATCGGCATCGCAGGTCTAGTCACCATTCTCATCTCTTCAATCATCATTCGTTGGGCAGGCGGTGCTCCGATACCTGCGGCGAGATACATCTTTATTTCACCGTTGCAGTCAAGATTTGGCTTTACCGAGGCACTTTTGTCGGCGACACCACTTGTATTCACTGGTGCGGCAGTGGCGATCGCATTTCGCGCCGGTTATTGGAATATTGGCGCCGAAGGTCAACTGCTCGCTGGCACGATCGGCGCGACATGGGTTGGCATCAACGCCGAGTCGTTACCGCGATTTATTGGTGTGCCATTAATTTTGCTGAGCGGAATGTTGTTCGGTGCATTGTGGGCGCTTTCGCCAGCGCTGTTGCGAACGCGACTCGGTATCGACGAAGTCGTGACAACTCTGCTGTTGAACCCTGTCGCTCTGCTGATAATCACTGGCCTGCTCAACGGACCGTGGCGAAATACTGAAACCGGATTTCCTGACTCGGATGTCATCGCAGACTCAACAAAACTTTGGATTATCTGGCCGGACACACGAGTGCACTTTGGTCTTGCAGTTGGTGTAGTAATCATCGGATTGTGTTGGTGGTTTGTCGGCAAGATGTCGGGTGGTTTGAAATTGCGCGCTGTTGGTCTGGCACCAAACGCCTCACGAATCGCTGGCCTTCCAGTTGAGCGCACACTTTTAACAACCGCTCTGGTCAGCGGTGGAATCGCAGGCCTCGGCGGAGCCAGTGAAATCGCAGGTGTCGCGCATCAATTGACGACAGGAATCAGCAATAACTTTGGGTACACGGGTGTAATCGTCGCAACGCTCGCAGCTTTAAGTTTTATTGGCGCACTATTTGTGGCATTGATGTTTGGCGTAATCACCGTCGGATCTTTTTCGGCTAGTCGCGCACTCGAAATACCCACGACTATTGGTCAAGTGTTGCAAGCCGTTTTGTTGCTCACTGTCGTCTCTGCTTTGGTGATTCAGAAATATCAAGTGATCTGGACAACAAACAAAAGCAAGAATCGAGAATGAGGATCAAAAATGATTGATGTAACTCAAGAAATCATTGGTTCAAGTTTGCGCATCGCCACACCCCTCGCGCTTGCCGCACTCGGTGAACTTGTTACTGAAAAATCTGGGGTACTCAACCTGGGCATCGAGGGAATCATGTACGGCAGTGCATTTGTGGGCATTGCCACCGCAGCGCAAACAGGAAGTTTGAGTACGGGACTGCTCGCCGCATTGGTGACCGGCGCACTTGCAGGCTTAATTTTTGCCTTCATCACCGTAACTCTGGGAGTTAATCAACATGTTGCTGGGCTCGGCCTGACACTTCTGATGATTAGTTTTTGTAACACTGCGAACCGAATATTGTTCACGGTTGACGGTGGCCAAGTGCGCGTTGATCCATGGCAACCAATCAGCTTCGGCGGTCCAATCTTTAGTCAATACTTTTATACATATCTGACGTTTCTCGTCGCTGTGCCAGCAACATGGTGGCTGTTGTGGCGCTCGGGTCTCGGATTAAAAATTCGTGCGGTTGGTGAGAACCCCGAGGCTGCCGATGTTGCCGGTATCGGTGTCGCCAAGACTCGATATACGGCGATCATCATTGGTTCGCTACTGATGGCCGCGGGTGGCGCGTTCATCACACTCGCGTTCGTCGGAACTTTCACAGTCAACATCATCAATGGTCGTGGTTGGGTTGCGCTCGCACTAGTAATTTTTGGTCGATGGAAGATCGGTCGACTTCTCGCGGGTGCCGCCCTGTTTTCACTGGTCAATGCCGGACAATTGCAACTGCGTCTGTTGCCGTCTTTTTCAGATGTGCCGTTCGAACTCTTGCTGGCGTTGCCATTTTTGGCAGTAATCATCGGACTAGCAATCTCGGGACGCAATGTTTCGTACCCTGGTGCATATCTCAAACCATATAAACGACTATGACCATTAATAAGGAGAAACAAATGAGCGACCAAGAAA
>JAEMRY010000025.1:0-4945 GCA_016463105.1 Ilumatobacteraceae bacterium
AGTCGCTGTAATCACGATGGATGACGGCAAAGCAAATGCACTGTCGATTTCGATGCAACAAGCAATCAACGCGGCATTCGATGAGGCAGAAAAATCAAAGCTTCCAGTCGTGTTGACGGGTCGCTCGGGCATTTTGTCGGCAGGGTTTGACTTGAAGACACTCTCTGCTGGGGGTCAGCCAGCCTTTGAGATGTTGAACGGCGGAATTGAATTAGCAATACGTTTGCTGAGTTTCTCTAGCCCTGTGATAATTGCTTGCCCTGGTCACGCAATTGCGATGGGAGTATTTTTATTGCAAAGTTGTGATTATCGGATTGGCGTTGCCGGCAACTTTAAATATGTCGCCAATGAAGTAGCAATCGGCATGGCGATGCCGTATTCAACAATAGAAATTTTGCGTCAACGCTTAACGCCTGCCGCATTTTCGCGGGCCGTATTATTGGCTGAAGTTTTCACGCCGCAAAACGGTGTTGAAACAGGTTTTGTTGATCGTGTTGTGGCAACGGAGGCAGAACTAATGCCTGCCGCAATTGAGTTCGCAAAATCAACAGCGGCTTTAAACGCTGCCGCCCACTTGGCAAGCAAAAAACGCTTGCGTGCCGGCGCGTTAGAAGCAATTAGTACAGGACTTGCTAAAGACAATCAAGACTGGAAGAAACTTTTTTCAGCGTCTTAAATATTTTTTGCGCGGCAACTTGGGCAAGTAATCTTTGATGTTTTTGCTGCACATGCTGCGCAAACTAAAAACAGACAACGACATTCAAGGTTGGCGCAATCATAAAACTGGTTAGTGCTGCCCGAGCAGTAGTCGCAACAACCTAAGACCTTGGCGTGGTCGCTGAAATCAATCTTGAGTCGCTTGTCAAAAACATAGAGCGAACCTTCCCAGAGTGCATCGTCGCCAAACTCTTCGCCGTAACGCACGATGCCGCCATCAATTTGGTAGACCTCTTTGAAGCCACGATTTTTCATTAATACTGACAACACTTCACAACGAATGCCACCCGTGCAATAAGTAACAACTGGTTTACTTTTCAAGTGGTCGTATTTTCCGCTGTCAAGTTCGTTAATGAAATCTGGTGTCGTTACAGTATCTGTGATCACTGCATTTTTGAATTTGCCGATTCGAGATTCATGAGCACTGCGGCCGTCAAAAAAGATCACTTCGTCGCCGCGTCGCGCAACAAGTTCATTCACTTCGCTTGGTTTCAAGTGAACACCACCGCCGACAACGCCGTCTTGATTAACAATAATTTCATCTGGTTTGCCAAAAGTAACGATCTCGTCACGTACACGAATCACTAGTCGTGGAAACTCGTCACCTAGAGCTTCAGACCATTTAAAGTCAATTTCTTTGAATGGTGCAAACTCTTTCGTCGCGCGGATGAACTTTTTGATGTTTGTCATTAATCCACCAACGGTGCCATTGATGCCATCTTTAGAAATAAGAATTCGACCGTTTAGATTAAATCTTTCGCAGAGCGCACGCTGCCAAAGCCGAATCGCCTCAGGGTCAGCGAGCGGCGTGAACTTATAAAAAAGGATAATTTTTGAAGGTTCTATAGACGTAATTTTACGCAGGATTTTACGCAGAATTATCGGCGTAGCATTATTAATTATGGAAATCATGCAGTCTCGAAAACTAGCCAATGTGCTGTATGACATTCGTGGCCCTGTGCTTGATGAAGCCAAGCGACTCGAGGCCCAAGGTCATCGGATTATCAAATTAAACATCGGCAACCCGCAACCGTTTGGTTTTGAAACACCGCCAGAAGTTTTAGTCGAAGTTGTGCGCAACCTGCCAACTTCACAGGGATATTCAGATTCGCAAGGCATCTTGTCGGCACGCACCGCTGTTGTTCAGAACTACCAAGAGCGCGGAATTGATATCACAGATGTTGATGATGTTTGGCTGGGTAACGGCGTGAGTGAGTTGATTCAAATTGCACTCAATGCACTACTTGATGACGGCGATGAAGTTTTAATCCCTGCACCTGATTATCCACTTTGGACAGCGGCCACAAGTTTGTCGGGTGGAACTCCGGTGCACTATTTGTGTGATGAGTCGAACGGTTGGATGCCGATGATGAGTGACATTCGCGCAAAAGTCAGTGATCGCACGAAAGCAATTGTGATTATTAATCCGAACAATCCGACTGGTGCTGTTTATAGCCCGGAAATTTTGCGCGAGATCGCAGACTTCGCTGCCGAACGCGGATTGATCGTAATGGCCGACGAGATTTACGACAAGATTCTCTACGACGACGCAGTTCACACAACATTTGCCGCGATTGCCCCTGATGTTTTTACGATGACTTTCAACGGATTATCAAAGGCGTATCGTCTTGCGGGCTTTCGAGCCGCATGGATGCTGATGACCGGGCCACGCAAACATGCAACGAGTTACATCGAAGGCATAAACATGTTGACCAACATGCGGTTGTGTGCCAATGTGCCGGCACAACATGCGATACAAACTGCTCTTGGTGGACGACAAAGTATCAAAGATTTGGTTTTACCTGGAGGCCGACTGCTTGAACAACGCGATGCAGCAATAACCGCACTTGAAAAGATCAAAGGCGTTTCTTGCGTCAAACCCAAAGGTGCACTTTACGTGTTTCCAAAATTAGATCCGAAAATCTATCCGATTGCCGACGATCGAAAGTTCGTGCTCGACTTTTTGCGCGCCGAACACGTGCTTGTCGTTCAGGGCACTGGTTTCAACTGGCCGACAACAGATCACTTGCGCATTGTTACTTTGCCTTACGCCAAAGATTTGACCGAGGCGATTGGTCGACTTGGCAATTTCTTGTCAAGTTACGACCCAGCGAAAAAATAATTAGCGAGCGATAGCTAGCGGGCGTACGTCACGCCACCGTCAACGATGATCGTTGAACCGACAACATAGTCACCAGCGCGTGAGGCGAGATAAATCGCAGCACCCGCCATGTCTTCTGGTGTGCCGATGCGTCCGGCAGGTATTTGTGTTGCCACAACATCACCGTGGTCACGGGCGACTTTGTTCATTTCTGAGGCAAAAGCACCCGGTGCAATTGCTGTAACACTTATTTTGTCTTTTGCTAATCGCAACGCCATGCGTTTGGTCATATGAATAAGACCTGCTTTGCTAGCGGCGTATGGATAAGTCTCCATTTCGTTAATTGAGATGCCATCGACCGAAGCGATGTTAATCACTTTGGCGATGTGATTATTTTTTATTGCAGCAGCACGAAGAAGTGGTGCGAGCGCTTGAGTTAGAAAAAATGGTGTCTTCATATTTATGTCGACTGTTTTATCCCAACCAGATTCTGGAAACGCATCAAACTCTGCCATCCATGCTGCGCCAGCATTATTAACTAAAATATCGAGTGTTGTTTCGCGTTCGGTGATTGCTGCTGCCAATGCTGCAACTCCAGCCTGAGTTGAAATATCACCAGGAATCGAAATGCATTCGCCAAATTGCGAAAGTTCTTTAGCAGCAGCATCGCATTGTGCGGCCTTGCGTGCAGTGATGTAGACACGCGAACACCCGTGTTCTAGAAACCCCTGCACGATCATTGCGCCGATTCCGCGTGATCCGCCAGTGACCAGCGCTACGCGACCTTTAAGTGAGAAGAGATCTTTCATCTCAAAAATGATACGGGATGTAGTGTTGCTACATGCGCAAAAATCCGATGTTGGCGATTTTTACTACAGTTTTTATTGACCTACTCGGTTTCGGGATCTTGATTCCTGTTTTTCCATTATTAATTAGTCCTGGCTCGCCATTTCGTGTTACTCCTGAAGGCTGGTCATTCACTCAAGGATTAATCATGCTCGGCTGGTTGCAGGCGATCTATCCATTTTGTATTTTTGTTGCTGCGCCGATTTTGGGTCAGATGTCTGACCGCCACGGTCGGCGACCCGTGCTTGCAGCATCGATCTTCGGCACATCTGTTGGCTATGTGTTATTTGCGATTGGCATCAGCACGGCGAACATACCCTTACTATTTGCCGCACGGGCACTCGATGGCATCACTGGTGGCAACTTGGCAGTGGCGCAAGCCGCGATTGGTGATGTAAGCACCAACGAAAATCGGGCTAAGAATTTCGGTTTCCTCGGCGCAGCATTTGGCTTGGGCTTTATTATTGGGCCTTATCTTGGTGGACGACTTAGTTCACCCGACGCAAGTTTTTATGGATTGTTTGACACACCAAGTTGGTTCGATGCAACTACGCCGTTTTGGTTTGCAGCAATCATCGCTCTGGCAAACGGAGTGAGTGTTTTAGTGACGTTTCCTGAGACACTCAAAGAAAAGTTTCATGGTGGGCGAATCAAAATGGGTCGTTCTATCAGTAATGTCGTGGCTGGTTTTAAATCGGATCGACTTCGAGTAATTTTAGCAACCGGGTTTTTGTTTAATGCTGGCTTTACCTTCTTCACGACATTCTTTGGTGTTTACCTTAAAAATAGTTTTGATTTTACATCTGCGAAAATTGGCGACTACTTCGCGCTCGTCGGTTTATTCATTGCGTTCTCGCAGGCTGTAGTTGTTGCTCGTGTCGCAAAGAAACTTGCCGACTTCAAAGTTTTGCGATTTAGTTTGTTCGGTACTGCGGCAATGATGTTGGTTTACTTTTTGACACCAACCTCATCATCGGCATACCTATATATGGTGATTCCATTCTTCACTTTTTTCAATGGGTTAACCATGGCCAATATGTCAAGCCTTGTCAGTCGTTCTGCAGAACCTGGTCAACAAGGTCAAGCGATGGGTATTTACAGCAGTGTGCAAAGTTTGGCGCAAGTTCCAGCATCAATCTTGGTTGGCTACATCACATCAGGAATCAATTCAAGTCAGCCGCTACTCGTTTCGTCAGTGTGCATTGGTCTTGGCGGATTTGTATTCGCCACGATGTTTCGTCCGAAATATGTTTCAGATACGGTGGCTCGTGCTGGCGCACC
>JAEMRY010000025.1:5045-8848 GCA_016463105.1 Ilumatobacteraceae bacterium
TAGAAAGTTTTTATGCCAAGTGATCGAAAACTAAAAACAATGAATACTTTGCACCGATTTTTGCTGAGTGTTACGCGTGGGCGCAAGGGCTGGTTTGTCGCCAATATGCCAGTGCTCGAGTTAGTAACGACTGGTCGCCAAAGTGGCAAGCAACGCGCGGTGATGTTGACTTCGCCACTGCAAATTGACGGCGAGATCGTGATTGTTGCTTCTCGTGGTGGAGACGATCAGCACCCGGCATGGTTTGTAAATTTGCGAGACAACCCTAAAGTTATTGTTTGTTATATGGGTGAGAAGAAAAAGACGATGACGGCACGAATTGCAAACTCGACCGAACGTGAAACCTTGTGGCCACAAATCACTGCAAAATATAAGGGCTATGGCGAATATCAGACTCGTACTTCACGCGAAATCCCGTTGGTGCTGTTGCGCGACTGAAGCAAATTCGCTGTCTGACTAAAAGCCGAATCGGGTTATAGGGCTAGCGTGGGGTGATGGCCGCTCCGCGAATGCACTCAGGAATAACCACCGACGATTCAATGAACTTGGCGATGTCGCCAGGCGCCGTGCCGCTCTATGAAGCAGTTATTGCGTTTATCAAAAACGAAATTGATCCTGTGACGGACGAATATTTCAAACTTGGTGAAGGCCGACCAGATCGCTGGCAATACGGTAAAGGTCAACTTGAACTTCTTGATTCAGTAAAAGCCAAAGCGAAAGCGAATGGGTTATGGAATTTTTTCTTGCCCAACTCAGAAACAGGCCAAGGACTTTCGAATCTTGACTATGCATACATCGCTGCCGAACTCGGCAAGAACCCGATCGCTTCTGAATGTTTGAATTGCAGTGCACCAGACACGGGCAACATGGAAGTTCTTGAACGAGTTGGCACACCTGAACAAAAGAAGAAATGGCTTGAGCCGCTGATGAACGGCGAAATTCGTTCGGCATATGCAATGACTGAGCCGGATGTGGCATCGTCGGATGCAAAAAATTTAGAGTGCCGTGCAGTTTTAGATGGCGACGAATGGTTGATCAACGGCGAAAAGTTTTATATTTCTGGTGCTGGTGATCCGCGTTGCAAAATAATGATTTGTATGTTGCAGACCAGCCCAGACGGACCACCACATGGTCGTCATTCTCAAATTTTGGTTCCGATGAATACGCCTGGCGTTGAAATTCTTGGAGCGATGCATGTGTTTGGCGAAGATGATGCACCTCACGGTCATATGCATTTGCGTTTCACTGATGTTCGTGTGCCGAAATCAAACATGTTGCTTGGTGTCGGTCGCGGTTTTGAAATTTCGCAAGTTCGACTCGGGCCTGGTCGCATTCATCACTGCATGCGATCAATTGGTGCTGCCGAACGCGCACTCGAATTGATGGTTCGCCGTGGACTCAGTCGTGAAGCATTCGGCAAACCAATTGCGCGTCTCGGCAAAAATACCGAAGTAATCGGCAAAGCCAGGATTGAAATTGAAGCGATGCGTTTAATGGTGTTGCGTGCTGCGCGCGCGATGGACACGATGGGCAACGACGAAGCACGAGTCTGGGTGAGTGCAGTCAAAGCAATGGTGCCAGAGCGCGTTTGCAAAATCATCGACGAAGCAATGCAAGTTTTTGGTGCAACCGGCATTTCACAATGGACACCGCTCGCCAGAATGTATGCAGGTCAACGAACGCTTAGACTTGCCGACGGACCAGACGAAGTGCATTGGCAGGTTGTTGGTCGTGCCGAAATTTCGCGCTACGAACCCGATAGTTTAGGAAAAAATATAAATTCAGCACGAACAAAGGGAGAAAAGTAATGGATCCTGCAGTAAGCACTTTCGGTCTCGAGCCAATGTCGAGCACGGTATCTGGCCCAAATGTTGCCGCAACGCTCGCGCAATATTTAACACCACACGGCACTCGCGCATTTATCATCACTGATGCTGGTGTAAACGCAGCCGGTGTCGTCACGCCGATCACCAATGCGTTGACAACTGCCGGCATGAAGTGGCAGGTGTTTGATCAAGTTTCACCGAACCCGACCGATATAAATGTTGCTGCTGGAGTTGCGGCGCTTAACAAGTTTGGGCTTGAAGGCACAGTGATTGTATTAATCGGTGGCGGTTCAGTAATGGACTGTGGCAAATACATTGCGTTGGCTGCGCCGAACGGCGTCGATCATCTCGGTTTAGCATTCGCCCCAGATTTAGATGCAAATGATCGAATTGATTTTTCGACTCTTGCACCAAAGGCCAGTGCGTCAAAACCTGGTTTGCCGACAATTGCGATTCCGACCACTTCGGGTACCGCCTCAGAAACAAACGGTGGTGGATTAATCACTGACACAATGACAAACCCTGCGAATCACCGCAAACTTACGTTTAGTAACCCGACAGTTCGTCCACGCACGATTTTGTTAGACCCGACACTCACAGTTGGCATGCCATCAAAAGGCACTGCTGCATGTGGGATGGATGTTTTGACTCATGCGATTGAGGCGTACACATCGGTGCAGTCAAACCCGTATGCCGATGCCTTGGCATTGCACGCAATGCGACTCGTTGCGAAATATTTGCCGACTGCGGTCACCAACGGCGCCGATCTTGAAGCACGAGCCCAGATGCAACTCGCATCACACTTGGCTGGTCGTGCATTTTCGAGTGGGCCGTTACTTGGTCTTGTGCATGCAACTGGTCACCCAATTTCTGGACAGTTGCATCAAGCACACGGGCAGACTTTGGCCACGATGTTGCCACACGTAATGCGATTTAATCGCAACGTTGTTGCTGAGCGTTACGCCAATGTTGGACAAGCACTTGGCGTTGAAGTCGACCCAGATGCTGCAATCTCGGCGGTTGAAAAACTTTCGAAGACCGTTGGCACGAATCGTAAACTCAGTGAACTTGGCGCGACGAGCGACAGCATTGCCGCACTCACGCAAGATGCATTGCGTGACTTAATAATTTTGAACACTCCGCGTTATCCAACTCGTGGAGAAATTCACGAACTTTACGCAACAGCGTTGTAAAACTTTTAGTTTTCTAGCGAACTAGTGGTCAGCGGCTTCAACGCGGCCCAGGATTGTTTAAGACCTGGGTGAAGGTTAAGAGTCTCAACTTCTTCAATTGACGACCATTTAGTTGCTGTTGATTCTGGGTTGGCAATGTGTGCTCCTGCATCACTCATCGTGTGCGCGATAACTGTGTCGTATCTCCATGGACCGTGATCATCAGAAAAAATATGTTTCACAGTTAGTGCTGCGACTTCGATACCCATTTCTTCGTGTGCTTCACGTAGCGCAGCCGTTACAGAATCTTCGTGCGAATCTTTTGCACCGCCAGGTAGTGCCCATGTGCCGCCGCCGTGTGTCCATTCGGCTCGTAACTGAAGCAATACTTGCGGCTCTGGTGTATCACGACGCACAAGCAATAAACCAGCAGCACCGAACCGACCCCAATGGCGAAACCCACAGTCACAATCGACCCAACCGTCACCATCGCGTAATCCCATAACGAATAACAGTATTACGAAATTATGTCTAAAGAAACTGCAGATTTTGGCACAACGTTGCGCACAGACCAGTTGTCGCCGGCCAAAATGCGTGCGGCGACGATGAGTGTGATCATGATTGCTCCGGTGCCGATAAATGTTGTTGCGCGACCCAGATGGTCGTAGGCGACACCGGCAAAACTTGCAGCTACACCGCCAGCCAAGGTTTCCATTCCACCAAGTAGACCTTGCGCGCCTGCCTGACGCTCAAGTGGCGCACTGGTGCCCACGGCGATTCCTGCGCCGGTGACGAAAAAACCGTC
>JAEMRY010000025.1:8948-17782 GCA_016463105.1 Ilumatobacteraceae bacterium
CAAGTGGCGCACTGGTGCCCACGGCGATTCCTGCGCCGGTGACGAAAAAACCGTCATTGACTGAATGAAATAAAAACACAACGAACATTAGAGCTGGCACTGGCGCAAGGCCGTATCCCGCCATAAATAATGCTCCACAAATCATGCCGAAACTGCCGGCGCGATATGGGCCGACGCGTTGAACGAGTTTGCCACCAAATGGTCCGAGTAAGACAAGCGGCATCGCGAAAAGAGAAATTCCGAGATTTGCCATCCATGATTGAGCGCCCATGTCGTCCATCATCAGAACCCACAGCGAATCAAAAACACCGATCATGAAGAACAGCGCGACACCGATCAGAATGCCTGAGGCAATCGCGCGATTTTTGAGCAAGTCAATTGCGAATCGTTCGGTTGGGTGATGCTCTTTTGCCGCCTCTGGAATCTTGATGCGACTAATTAGCAATGCGAAGGCACTGATTAAAAGTGCCAGAAAAATAAATGGCCCAGGAATGCCAAAAAGTTGAGCGAAGATAACTGAAACAATTGGACCAGCAGCAAACCCAGCAACTTCGAATGACAAGATACGACCAAGGTTGTGACCAAAGTTTTCTGGATCGGCAACAATGATCACTCGTCGCAGAGCGGGCAAAGCAGCGCCGGCGCCCAAACCCATTATTGATCTTGAGATCAAAAGCGTGATGAAAGTTGTTCCAAACGCCATGCCAAGACACCCGAGAACTTCAAGGCCCAATCCTAAAATGATGAGTCGGTGCGCACGACCGCGATCGGCAAGTGGGGCGATGCTTACTTGCCCAAGAAACGATGTGAAGAAACCTATACCGACGATAAACCCGAGAGCCGATTCGGCAATGCCGAAAGTGTTACGAAAATCATCAAGCATCGTAAACATCACGCCATAACTGCTTGAAGACACACCCATCGCCAACAGCAACATCAAGACAATTCGCCGTTTATTCACCTGCTAAATCTAGCGTTTCAAACTCTGGGCGAGATTAGGTAAGACTGAACAGTATGAAAAGTATCGCCCAAAAACTGGATGCAACGCATCCACTTGATTCATTTATTGGTGGCAAGTGGATTAGCCACAGCAAAAAAATTGATGTAACTAATCCAGTTGATGGCTCGACCTTGGCACAAGTTTCATGCGCGGGTGTCGAAGATTGTTTGTCTGCTGTTGATGCTGCTCAGAATGCGTTTGCTTCGTGGAAGACGACTGCGCCACGGGCTCGAGCCGAAATATTACGCAAGAGTTATGAGTTGATGATCGCAGATCAAGAAAAACTTGCCCGCTTAATCACAATGGAGAACGGCAAAGTCTTAAGTGACGCCCGCGCCGAAGTTGCGTATGCAGCCGAATTTTTTCGTTGGTTCAGCGAAGAGGCAGTGCGCATTGATGGCGACTATCGACGAGCGCCAGGTGGCGCCAACTGGTTAATGGTTTCACGCCAACCAGTTGGAGTAGCACTGCTCGCAACCCCATGGAACTTTCCAGCGGCAATGGCGACTCGAAAAATTGGTCCAGCCTTGGCGGCTGGTTGCACCGTTGTTTTGAAACCTGCAAGTGACACACCACTGACCGCACTAGCAATCGCCGAGATCATGCATCGCGCTGGTGTGCCCGATGGTGTCGTCAATGTAGTCGTACCTAATCCATCTGGGCCAGCCGTTAGTGCGATGTTGAAATCAGACAAGGTTCGCAAACTTTCATTCACTGGTTCAACACAAGTTGGCGCAGTATTACTTGCGCAGGCCGCAGAAAAAATCATCAACTGCACAATGGAGCTCGGTGGCAACGCGCCGTTTGTCGTTTTTGATGATGCCGATATTGTCAGCGCGATAGATGGTGCGATGTTGGCAAAAATGCGTAATGGTGGCGCCGCCTGCACAGCAGCCAACAGGTTCTTCGTTCATGAAAAAATTTATGATGCATTTGCTGATGGGCTGACAGCACGGATGAGTTCGCTAGTTCTTGGCAACGGGCTTGATGCCACAACAACAGTCGGGCCATTAGTTTCAAAATCGCAGCAGCAGCGAGTTGCTGAACTAGTCGATAGTGCAAAAAATGCAGGCGCCAAAATCGCTTGTGGTGGGAGCGCAGCAACCGACGGTTCTTTCGGATATCAACCGACTGTGTTAACCGATGTTGCGTTCAACGCGCCAATTTTGAACGAAGAAATTTTCGGACCAGTCGCACCATTGGTTCGGTTTAAAGATTCAGATGATATTTTATCGCACTCGAATAATGTCGAACATGGACTCGTTTCATATGTTTACACTCGTGATCTTGGGCGTGGCATGCGGTTTGCTGAAGCACTCGAATCTGGAATGGTCGGACTAAATCGCGGGCTTGTGTCTGACCCGGCGGCACCCTTTGGTGGTGTCAAAGCATCTGGTCTTGGTCGTGAAGGTGCACACGATGGACTTTTGGCGTTTCTTGAAACTAAATACGTTGCCGGAAACTGGTAAAAATTATTCTCGTGATGTTTTGCGAGCAATGTTTAACGCCCACAAGATGAGCGGAATCTGAAACGGCAATCGTAAGTAAGCGATGAGTTGTTGCGAAAATTCTCGATCGCGCCAGTCGTAAGCCATATAAATATTTCCTGGATAGACGACAAGAAAAATAATTACTGCAGCCCATGCGCAGTAGTGGCGAGTGCTCTGTTTGAATAAGCCGAGACCGATCAGAAGTTCGCCGAGACCAGTGATCAGCACGTAAAACCTCGCGGATCCTGGCAGCCAAGGTGGCACAAGTTGGTCAAAGTTACCAGGCACCACGAAGTGCATGAGACCAGTAAAAGTAAGAAAACCGGCAAGGCTTAAAACAGTTATTCGATTAAGTGGCTTTGTCATCCATGCATCATGCCACGAGAGTGACTCATAATCTGAAACAATGATTAACGACTAAGGAGAATTATCTTGGGTGAAATCACAGACACACGAACAAATTGGTTAGATCCAAATCAGCTCGAACTAGTGCGTGGTCAAGTTCCACTCGTATATATAGACGCGATACCTGTTCGGGTTAATGAACTCGGCGTAGTTACGCATGTCGGAATGTTGCTTCGCCAAGCCCCTGATGGCTCAATTTCGCGAACAATTGTCTCTGGTCGTGTGTTGCTTAACGAGCGGATTCGTGAAGCGTTATTGCGTCACCTCGAAAAAGACCTTGGTCCGATGGCTTTGCCGAATATTCCACCAGAGCCTGCGCCATTCACGATCGTTGAATATTTCACGGATCCAGAGATAAGTGGCTTTCATGATCCGCGACATCATGCGGTGAGCCTCGCATTCGTTGTGCCCGTATCGGGTGACTGTCAACCGTCGCAACAAGCTCTCGACCTTGGGTGGTATACCCCAGAGCAGGCCAATAGTGATCAGATGCGACTTGAGATGACCAGTGGTCATGACCGTTTAATTCGACTTGCCTTGGCCTCGGTCGGAGTGCTGCCTTAGAAAAACCTAACCCAGCATGGGTTTATCACTTATTGTGTGAACATGCGGTTTACTTCAGTGCAACATAATGCGTCTGCATTAAGAATTGCATTGATCGGTCACCAGATGGTGCATTTTGAAACAACTGAATCAATTGTTTTGAGTCCTCAGATTGGTCGAATGATCGAAGAAGTTCGTGTTGAAGCTCGCAGCATTGAAATTATTTGGGATGACGGTCTCGCACTGACAACTACCATGCGCAGAAAAGGATCTTGGCATATTTGTCGAGCAGGCGACAATCAAATAAAGAGAAAAAAATCTGCTCAAGTCGTAATCGGATTATCTGACTTATCAGTAATTTGTTGTGGTGCATCTGAAGTCGAGACACATCACGATTTTGATCCACACCGTCATCCGATTCTCGGTCGACAGGGCCCAGATTTATCGGATGCAGATGTCAACTTAGATGAATGTGTTGACAGAATGCTGCGCTACGAAGATGCAGATGCGACGATCGCCGAAGTGTTGCTTGACCAACGAGTGCTGCGTGGAGTTGGCAATGTTTATCGATGTGAGTTGCTTTGGGCATGTGAATTACATCCGTGGGCCAAAGTAAGTTCGTTAAGCCGTGACGAATGTCGAGAACTTGTGTCGCTTGCCGCCGGAGCGATACTTGAAAAGCCGCAACATGTCGCAACAGAACTTGCTGTTTATGGTCGCCACGGAAAAACTTGTGCCAGGTGCAACGGTTTAATTCGAGTTACTCATCACGGCGAAGCAAACCGTGTGCTTTATTGGTGCGCTGATTGCCAAGTTCGACATGCTGGCACAAGTTCGAGTCGTTATGTAACAGAGCACGACACGCCGCCAGGCGTGCATCCTGCAGAACACATTTATCTTTCGGAGTTAGCGCAAGCTCGCAAATCAGTTTGAGGCAATTGAAGAAATAATGTTCGTGCGTGTAGCGCGCCATGCAGGAAACACCGCAGCAAGTACGCCAATAATAAATGACCCGATCAAAATAAAGATGGTGCTGGTGATTGGCAGAGTGAAACCACTGATGCCCGATTCATTGAGTGAAATCACGATCACGACACCGGTGACGATGCCCAGAACTACGCCAGTTACGGCGCCAAATAGCGATGTGATGACGCTTTCCCAACGAACCATGGTGCGAACTTGCGAACGAGTCATGCCGACTGCGCGCAGTAAACCGATTTCGTGTTTGCGTTCGAAGACAGAAAGCAACAGCGTGATGATGATGCCGACAATCGCGATAACCACTGACAAAAATAGCAATCCATAAATAAGAGCGAGAAATTGATTGACTTGTGCTGCCTGTGAGTCGATATATTCGTCGCGACTTTCGAGTGTGCCAACACCCAAATCGGCACTAATTGCAGAAATAGCTTTGCGCGCATTTTTGTCACTTACATCGGCGACGGTGCTGATATAGATGAAACTGTCGAACAATGGCGTGGCCGTTCCTTCAAAAAGTTCTCGACTCACGGCATAGTTGCCATACGCGTCTTTGTATGTGCCGGCAACCTTAAGTTGCAGCGTTCGACCATCTACGAGGGTGACTTGCACAGTTGAACCAATAGGAAGATTTTTTTCGATCGCCTTGTCTTGCTCAAGCAAAATCTCGTCTTTGCCTAAATCTGATTGACGACCGTCAATCATTTCTAAGTCGTAAAGTCCTTCCGCAGTTTTTGGATTAAAAACCAAAACAAACGGTGACTCATCGCCAACTTTGGCCGGAATAAAACCGACTCCAGTTGCTGTTGCTACTTCTGGTAGTTGATCAATTTTGTCGGTGACACTTATCGGTATTCCGCCAAAGCCACGACTGTTGACACTGAGCGCGTAGTCGCCACGAAATGAACTGCCGATGCTTTCGCGAATTTCGCCCTTGATGCTCGCGGCAAGTGCAGTGAATGACGTAACCAGTGCGACACCAATTAGTACTGGGGCTGCAGTGCGGGCGGTGCGCTTCGGGTTACGTGCTGCATTTTGTTGTGACATCGTGCCTGTGACACCGCGAATTTTTGAGACTGGTTTGCCGAGCAGCATCGCCACTGGTCTTGAAATTGCTGGTCCAAGCACCAGCACGCCAGCAAAAACTGCGAGCACACCAACGCCGAGAATTTTGACATCAGCACCGTTCACTGATGCAACAAGGGCGATAACTCCGAGAATCAGAAAGATCAACCCAATGATCACTCGTCGAGTCAGACGCGTGACCACATCAAGTGCGGTCTCACGCATCGCTGCAAGTGGTGGCACGCGTCCCGAACGTAACGCAGGAAGAATTGCAGAAAGTGTGGTGATAATCGTGCCGATCAGCACTGTCGAGACAATCGCACTCATATTTATAGTCAGACCAGATGTTGGGATTTCAAGACCGATTGCGTTTAATAGTGCACTTAAGGCTTGAGATAGACCGATGCCGACAACGAAACCGAGAATTGAACCCAGCAAGCCAACGACGACTGCTTCAACTATCAATGAGTTCGTAACTTGTCGACGACTTGCACCGATCGCTCGAAGCAGTGCACTCTCACGCTGGCGCTGCGCTGCAGTGATTGAAAAAACATTGTAAATAACGAAGCAACCGATACCCAGTGCGATAAATGAGAATGCGGTCAAAAATGTGGTGAGAAAACCCAGAACTTTTTTAATTTGACTTGTTGTCTCTTCGGTAATTTCTGCACCAGTCAAAGTTTCAAGTTTGTCGCTGGGCAATAGTGCAGAGTTGATTGCTTTTGCTAGTTCTTCATCGCTGAGTGTGCCATCGCCTTGAACCAGAAAGGCATCAACAAAACCAGGCTTGAGCAAAAACTCTGAAGCAGTCGGTTGATCAAATAGTGCAAATGTTGCACCGCCTGGCGAAGAGACGTCGCCGTAGTTGGCGATTCCGACGAGTGAAAATTCGCGTGTGCCTGAGAGTGCGTTCACGCGCACGCTGTCTCCGATTACAAATTTTCCGGCTTCTGCAGTTTTACGGTCGAGCATCATTTCTTTAGCGCCCATTGGAAGTCGGCCGCTTTCAACTATCCATAAACCTGCTGCGCTTGAAGATGCAATTCCGCCAAATGTTGGTGGCCCTTGATCTTCGCCCAAAGGTTTGCCATCTTTGCCGATGACCCGGGCGTAACTTTGCATGTCACCAACTGCTGCGCTTACGCCGTCAACTTTAAGAATGATCTCGAGTGCCGAGACTGGTGACGGTGCACGTACCTCACCAAAGCCGGTGTCAACTGAATTGGTCGACCGAACATAAGCATCGACATCGCGAAATATATCTGTAAATAGTCGATCAAAAGTGCTGTTAATCGTTGCCGAAAAAATTGAGGTGCCAGCCAAAAATGAAGTGCCGAGAATAATCGCCAAAGAGGTCAGCAACAATCGGCCTTTGCGAGCCAGCGTCATTTTTAACGAGAGTCGAAACATTTTGTTTGGGCTAACTATTCGCCGAGATGTTTGAGATAGTCGAGAACTTTGTCAGGCGTCGGTTGAGTCATCTCACCGGCGATCTTGCCATCTGCGAGAAACACGATGTGATCGGCATAACTTGCCGAGACTGCATCGTGGGTGACCATGACGATTGTTTGTTTCAAGTCGGTAACCGCGCGACGCATGAATTTGAGAATGTCAGAGCCTGACTTTGAGTCGAGGTTGCCAGTTGGCTCATCTGCAAAAATAATTTCAGGTTGTGTTGCAAGCGCACGGGCCACGGCGACTCGTTGTTGTTGTCCGCCAGATAGTTCGCTCGGGCGATGGTTAAGTCGGTCATTGAGCGAAATCGTGTCGATTACTTGTTTGATCCATGCTTCATCGCCCAATTTTTTGCCCAGAGACAGTGGCAGGGTGATGTTCTCGTAGGCATTTAATGTCGGAATCAAGTTGAAACTCTGAAATACAAAACCAACTTTTTCGCGGCGCAGTTTCGTGATTTCTTTGTCGCTCAACTCTGACAAGTCTGTTTCGCCGATAAAAACTTTGCCAGATGTCAGTGCGTCAAGGCCGGCGACGCAGTGCATCAGCGTCGACTTACCCGAACCGCTTGGTCCCATGATTGCGCTGAACTTGCCGCGCTCAAAACTAACGCTGACGTTGTCTAAGGCTCTGACTTCGTTTTCGCCACTGCCATAGATTTTTGATGCTGATTCAGCTCGCGCTGCAATATTTGTGCTGTTCATGACGGCTTATTCTAAGCCATAAGCCAGATGTTTACTTTGGCTGTGGAAGAACTCTTAGATAACTCTTAATTGTTTTCCAACCTTGTGGAAACAATTTTTTTGCATCTTCATCAGACACTGCACCACCGATAATTACATCTTCGCCACTTTTCCAATTCGCTGGTGTCGCGACTTTGTGTTTGGCAGTTAGTTGTAGCGAGTCGATCACGCGCAAGATCTCGTCAAAGTTACGACCTGTTGATGCCGGGTAGGTGATCGAAAGTTTTACTTTCTTATCGGGCCCAACCACGAACACGCTGCGCACTGTGAGTGTGTCGTTGGCATTTGGATGAATCATGTCGTAGAGATTGCTGACCGTGCGATCAGGGTCACCAATCATCGGAAAGTTAACTGCGGTGCCTTGAGTTTCTGCGATGTCAGATTCCCATTTGTTGTGCGACTCAACCGAGTCAACCGATAATCCAACAACTTTTACGTTGCGCTTCTCGAACTCTGGTTTAATTTTTGCGACATACCCCAACTCGGTTGTGCAGACCGGTGTGAAGTCTTTCGGGTGGCTAAACAGCACGCCCCACGAATCACCCAACCATTCGTGAAATGAGATCTTTCCTTGAGTTGTTTCGGCAGTGAAGTCTGGGGCAATGTCGCCTAATCGAATAGTCATTAGTTGATTTCCTTTTGCGGTTTTGAGTGAGGGATATGGGGGTTAACGGGATTAAGACGACAGCATAACTTAATCCCGACTGTTTTAGTCAACTTTTATCAGATATTTCAGTACCTGGTTATCTCAGCACTGTACAAATTCGTTTGTCACATGCTCGGCGTAGGTTTAGTGATAGATGTTTCGATCTAAAAACCGTCTTAACTCTTGGCGTTCGCGCTTAGTTTTTGGTTTAATTGTTGCTCTTTGTGCACAATTGATGCCAGTTCAAGTGGCTGGTGCCGATGCGCCAGCAGCCGACTACATAGTTTTGTTTTCGAATAATACAGACTTGCAAGCCAAGATCTCTAAAGAGGCTCGACTCGGAAACGCAATCAGCCAAGTTTATGACAACGTTGCGAATGGCTTTGTCGCAGAACTTGATGCCACCGATGTTCGTCGGCTAAAAGCCGACAGAGATGTTTTGGTTGTCGAACTAGATCGAGTCATACGTCTTGATGATGAAGCAGTTGTTACTACTAGCACTATTACTA
>JAEMRY010000088.1 GCA_016463105.1 Ilumatobacteraceae bacterium
GCAACGAGCGACGCTCGCCCATCAGCACCTGTCACAACCGGCTGAATTTTGCCAGTCGCTACACCCATGAACTCGTTCCACTCGGCAATGTATGCAGGTATGTATCGGTCAAGAAAGAAATACGGCATCTTTGCCAACTGTGTTCCGTTTTCATTTCGATTGATCGTGCTCGTAGTTAGAGGATTTTCTGACGCTGTCATACCCTTTGAGCCGAATACTTCAACGCGTTGGTCGTAGCCATAAACAGCCTGTCGTGAGTTGTCGATCATGGTGATCGCACCATTTTCGTGCTGCAACATAATCGCAACTGTGTCGAGATCACCGATTTCGGCGAACTCTGGCACGATGCGTACGGCGCCCGTTGCATAGACAGAAACAATTTCGCTGCCGACAACATAGCGCGCCATATCAAAGTCATGAATCGTCATGTCGATGAAGATTCCACCAGACACTTTGGCATATTCAACTGGTGGTGGCCCTGGATCGCGGCTAGTAATTCGAGCAATATGTACATCACCGATCATGCCGTTGGCAACATTGTCACGCACAGAACGATGACTTGGGTCAAACCTGCGATTGAACCCAAGCATCAGCGGCGTCTTGCTGTCACTAATTGCTTTTAGGGCACGATCAGTCTCAGTGAGCGAAAGCGAAATCGGCTTCTCACAAAAAATGGGCTTGCGATATTTAGAAGCCATCAGCAAAACTTCAACATGAGTATCTGTAGATGTACAAATTGCAATTGCGCCAACTTCTGGAGCCGACATTAAAGCATCTGGGTCTGTAAATTGCTTGCAGTTAAATTTTGCTGCTACTTTTTTCGCTGATTCGGTCACGACGTCGTAAACACCTGCGAGGTGAGCACCTTCAATACGTTGAGCAACTAGTTCGGCATGCATCACACCGATTCGTCCGCAACCCAATACTCCGATACCAATACTGTTACTCATGGCCAGACTTCTCCTACTTTTGGTTTTGATGGCGAGCCAGCGCCGACCACTGATTGATCAAAGTCTATAACTGCACCTGTCATCAATCCAGATTCGTCTGAAAGTAAAAACATAATCGTGCGAGCAAGTTCGTCTGGCTTAATCAATCGACCCAACGGCTGATCACGTTCAGCAGTTTGTAGCCAACCATCTTGTGCGTTGTGCCACTTGCGTTGCGTTGCGTCTTCTGTTGGCGTATCCATCCAGCCTGGGTTCAACAGATTCACTCGTACGCGATCGCGCATTAGTGAATAAGCGCAGTTACGTGTGAGCGTATGCAATGCACCTTTAGAAATTGCGTAGTGCGTTAAGTTCACATCTCCGCCGTAGCCAGTAACACTGCCGATATTCACTATCGAACCAGCGACGCCTTCGCGTTTCATTATTTTCGCGCACTCTTGAATCAACATAAATGGAGCACGCACATTAACGGCCATCATTGTGTCAAACATCTCTGGGGTTGTGTTCCAGACACTTCCGCGACCAGTTTCAGCAGCCGAATTCAACAGTCCGTGCACAGTGCCAAAGGTTTTATCCACAAGTTTTACAATGCGATTCGGCTCGTCTGATTTGCCAAGATCAGCAGTAATGAAAATCGTCTTGGTGCCAAGACTTGTCAATTCGCTGGCTAAACGTTCGCCAGTTTTTGTGTCACGACCAACAAGAGCCAAGCCTGCCGCACCACGCTCAACAGCCAAGCGTGCAACGCTCTCACCAACGCCGCGAGTAGCGCCACTGAGCAACAAAACTTTGCCGTTCATATTTGAAGCACTTGAGGTATTCGATTTATTGTCACTCACTATTTAGACCTACCAACCGATTCTTTGTTGTTTTTTGCCTTCACGCATTGTTTCGCCAGCCTTAAGTACTTCTTGGCGATGACTGGTGGTCGGCACGCCAACTTCCCAGAATGACCCGCCCTCTGTCCAATCGTTTGGGCTTGTCTTTATCACGATCACGTGAGTCCGATCTGATTTTCGTGCGCGCATAAATGCCGCCTCAAGGTCGTCGATTGACTCAACATTTTCAGCGATCGCGCCCATTGACTCGGCATGTTTTGCAAAATCAACATAAACGAGATTCGTCACACCCGAGTCAGCTATTTGATTATTGAACGGCACACCACCTTGGTTAACTTGCAAGCGATTGATCACTGCATAACCACCGTTGTCACAAACAATCACAATCAGTTTGTGACCATAGAGCACTGAACTATAAATGTCACTGTTCATCATCATGTATGAACCATCACCGACAAACGAAATCACTTCGCGGTCAGGCATCGCCATTTTTGCACCCCATGCCCCAGATAACTCGTATCCCATGCATGAAAACCCATACTCGCAATCAAACGAGTCAAGACTCTTGGCTCGCCATCCGTTATTAAGTTCACCAGGAAACCCGCCGGCAGCGGTGAGCACATAATCATTTGGTTGGGCAGCACGATCAACAACTCCAACGACCTGAGCATAGGTTGCGAGGCTCGCTGCATTTTTGTTGGCGATGCCGTCGATATATGTGTGATACCCAGCAGTTTCTTTTTGCGCAAGTTTCGACCAGACGTCATCACTGCGCCATTTGCCCAAATGCGCGTCGAACTCGGCAATAGTTTCGCGAACGTCACCAACAACTGGCAGCGACCGATGCTTCACAGCATCAAACCTCGCCGTGTTCACCCCTATGAATACTGTTTTTTCGTTGGTAAAGATTGTCCACGAACCAGTCGTGAAATCTTGCAACCGCGTGCCGAGTGCAACTACAACATCTGACTGCGCCGCAAGAGCGTTGGCTGATGTGCACCCAGTGACACCGATTGGTCCGGCGTTAAGCGCGTGCGATGCAAGCAGCGACGCTTTGCCAGCAACAGTTTCAACAACTGGAATGTTATGTGCTGTAGCGAACGCTGCTAATTCTTTTTCGGCACGCGAATAGTGCACACCACCGCCAGCGATTATTAATGGTCGCTTCGCATTTTTTAATACTTCAATAGCATTCGTCAATTCAGTTTTGTCTGCTCGAGGTCGGGCAATCGTGTGGATGACTTTTTCGAAAAATACTTCTGGATAATCAAAACTTTCTGCCTGAACGTCTTGTGGTAGACCAATAAATGCTGGACCACAAGTTGCTGGGTCAAGCATCGTTGAAATCGCGTGTGGCAAAGAGTGCAACAACTGTGCCGGCGTGATTATTCGGTCCCAATATCTCACGACAGGTTTGAATGCATCGTTAACTGTGATTGACGGATCGTTGAAATTTTCGCCCTGTTGCAAAACCGGGTCAGGTATGCGGTGCACGAAAGTGTCGCCAGCCAGAAACAGCACTGGTAACCGATCAACATATGCCACACCGGCGGCGGTAACCATATTTAGTGCGCCCGGCCCAATCGAAGAAGATGCAACCATAATCTGCTGGCGTCGTTTTGCTTTGGCGAATCCGACCGCTGCAAGCGCCATCCCCTGTTCGTTTTGTCCACGCCATGTGCGAATGTTTTTTCGCTCTTCGTCTAACGCAACTCCGAGACTTGTGACATTGCCGTGTCCGAAAATTGCCAACACACCAGGAAATAATTTTTCTTCTTTGCCGTCAATCATTATTCGCTGAGCAACAAGAAATTTTATAAGTGCCTGCGCTGTTGTTAGGCGAATTGTTTTCATGGACGAACAATACGTGCTGCGCGCGCTATTGCGCTAGCCACATCGCCATCTCGAGGAAACAACAGTGAACGACCAACAACCAAACCGCGGACATTTGGCACCTTCATTGCTCGCTCCCATGATGCATATGTCGCTTGCGGATCTGGACCTGGCGTTCCGCCCAAGATCAAACCAGGCAGAGTTGTCGCAGCCATCATTCTTTCGACCTGCGATCCAGCAGGAACCTTAAGCCAGGTGTAAGCAGATGATGAGCCCAACCCAGATGCAATTGAGACCGCTCGCAAAAGTTTGTCATCGTCATCGATTAACTTTGCCGGCCCACCGTTGCCACCTGTGTATGGAAGAGGTTCGACCATTATCGGAAGTTTCAAGTCCGCCATCTGGGTGACAACTTTGGCGCAAGCCTCAAGAGTTCGTGCAGTACCGGCATCATCATCAGCGAGCCGCAATAAAACTTTGCCACCGTCAAGACCACGCAACGCAATATCTTGCGGCGTGTACGCCGTCATTCGGTCATCAAGTTCCCATTTGGCACCCATGATTCCGCCGCGATTCATTGTGCCAAAAACCAGTTTGCTATCAAGCGCGCCCAACAAAGCAAGTTCGTCGATTACATCGGCACTTCCCAGCACACCGTCAACTTGTGGGTTCGTTAACGCCACAAGTAGTGCATCAAGCAACCTTCTACGATCGGCCATTGCGAATGGCTCATCACCGACACCCAGCATTCCGCGAGCAGTGTGATCAGCGGCGACAATAAATAGCCGGCCATCAGTGATTAGTTTTCTGCGAGTGCGCTTTTTTAAAGCCTTAGCCGCAGCATTTGGGTCTTCAAGGCGAGAATTTATTAGCCCGAGCCACTGATCATCTCGCATGATTTTTGTATCACTACTAACTAAGCAGCGTGCACTCGGCCCGACATCAACTCAATTAGACGCTCATATGTGAGATCTTGTTTTTCAAAGTGTCCAACTGATTGTCCACGATTAAGAATTAAGAAGCGATCACCGACGGGCAACGCATGTTGCGGGTTATGGGTAATCAAAATCAC
>JAEMRY010000089.1:0-3187 GCA_016463105.1 Ilumatobacteraceae bacterium
GCTTTATATTTATCAACTAGTCGCAGCCAATCTTGCGGATCAAATTTACGCTGCGTGACAATCGTCTGACCAAAAGCCAATGCCGAAACCATAAAACCGCCAGGGCCACTGTGATAAAGCGGACCAGTAGTCAAATAAATATCGTTTGGCGATGCACCAAGCAATTGAGCGAGCGCCAAACCTTGCTCTGGGCTGGTGCGCGAAGTTCGCAGCGCACCTTTTGGTTTGCCTGTTGTGCCGGATGTGTAGATCATTGTTGCACCTGGTTCACGACTTTCAATAACAATTGGCTCAAGTGGCGATGCCGCTGCCATTAGTTCATCGCACGAAAGCATTGACTCGGGTGCAACGCCGTCATAAACCAAAACTTTTTTAACCTTCGGAATTCGATCGCGAATTCGCTCAAAAGTTGCGGCGTTTTCGGCGTCTACATAAACAACTGTGGCGTCGCAATGATCTGTGACATATGCCGACTCGTCATCGCTTAATCGGTAATTGAGTGGCACTGAAGTGACACCAAGTTTTCGGGCTGCATTTGTCATCACGACAACACCAACAGAGTTCTGCCCACACCACACAACTTTTTCACCAGGCTGTGTGACACCAATATCAGTCAAAACATTTACAAGACGATTGGCTTCTTCGTTGAGTTGCTTCCATGTCAGCGTGCGAATTTTGCCATTTGGTCGGTCATCAATCACAGCCAACTTGTCAGGCTGAACTTGCGCGTACGTCGTTAAAAAATCAGGCACAACCGACAACCATAGCCAAGTTCAATCCCATAGCCTGAAAGGCTGTGATTTTGATTGACGCCCAAGGACTAAAGGCTTCTCGGCCCAATAGGCCATTGTTCGACGACATTTCGTTGACCGTCAGTGACGGCGATCGAATTGGTGTTGTCGGATTAAACGGTTGCGGCAAAAGCACTCTGCTACGAATTCTCAGCGGTGACTACGCGCCAGATTCTGGGGTCGTTCGATACGGACGTGGTTCGCGAATTGGCATGCTCGCTCAACAACCTGTGTTGCCACGCGGTTCGGTGCGCGACGCAGTCTCTGAAGATTGGCGCGGCGAAGCAATGCTCGACCGACTCGGAATGTCGGGGTTAATTGACTCGCAAACAAATGAGCTTTCTGGTGGACAACAAAAACGTGTTGCGTTGGCAAAGTTGCTCGTTAGCGAATGGGATGCATTAATTCTTGACGAGCCGACGAACCATTTAGATCTTGATGCGATTGCATATCTTGAAGAATGGTTGGCAAATTATCGTGGTGGCTTAGTTCTGGTAACGCACGACAGGCACGTGCTTGATCGCGTGACAACAAAAGTTCTTGAGATCGATCGTGGTCACGCATATTTGCACATGCCAGCACAACGAAATGCTGGCTCTGGATATGCCGCATATCTGACTGCGCGAATTGAACGTGAAGAACAAGCAGCGACTGCCGAGCAGCGCCGACGAAACTTGGCGCGAACCGAACTTGCGTGGTTGCGTCGCGGTGCACCGGCTCGCACGACTAAACCCAAAGCGCGAATTGCTGCGGCGACAGAATTGGTTAATCGCCGACCAGAGGCCGCTGCACGATCTGGAGAAATTGGTTTGTCGCTAGGCAATCAACGACTCGGATCAAAGGGTGTCGAACTGCACGGCGTTGGATTCTCGTGGCCGACTTCAAAAGGTGCAAATGATTCGGGTGGCGCACTGGTGTTGAACGCGTTTGATCATGAACTTGAACCTGGAGATCGACTCGGCATCGTCGGACCAAACGGTGCCGGCAAGAGCACCTTGCTTGATTTAATTTCTGGTCGACTTAAACCAACACACGGACACTTGGATGTTGGTAGCACCGTCAAGATTGGCTACTACGACCAACTTGGACGCGAATTGAATGTAAACCAACGCGTGCGTGAAGCCGTTGCCGGCGACAAAGGTCAGCCATCAATTGAAGACAACCAGTTGATGCGACAGTTCTGGTTTGACGGAGATACGCAATATGCGCCGATTTCTACATTATCTGGCGGTGAGCGACGACGATTGCAACTTTTATTGACACTGATTGAACAACCGAATGTTTTGTTATTGGATGAACCAACAAACGATTTAGATCTTGACACTTTGCGTGCGCTTGAAGACTATTTAGATGAATGGCCAGGCATCGTTGTTGTGGTTAGTCACGACCGGGTGTTTCTCGACCGCACAGTGGTCGATGTTTTGGCGCTTGATGGTGTTGGTGGTGCTGCTGTTGTGCGCGGTGGTGTGGCTGGTTGGTTGAAGCAACGAAATACAGCGCCAACCGAACAAATGACGCCAGCACAGCGCGGCAAATTAATCAATACTCCGAGTGTGGCGGCTGCCGAACTAAAACAAAAGCCGAAATCAACAAAGAGTCCGAGCACACTGCGACGATTAATTGCCCAAGCAGAAACCGCGCTGACAAAAGCAACTGCCGAACTCGAAAAACTGACCGCGCAAATGTCGGGCGCTGGTAATGATCATGTGAAGTTGGCGAAAATTAGCGAAGAACTCGCCAAGGCTCAAGCCAAAGTGAACAGCACCGAAGAAACTTGGTTGGCTCTGGCCGCCGAGACAAACTAGACAATAAATAAAAGCAAACAAACGCCAAACAAAAGCGCAACACAGCGCTAACGCTCTAGAATCTTGGTTTATGACAAGTAAATCTTCTCGACGTGCATTTCTTTCGGCAACAGTCGCCTCTTTTGTGTGGATGATCACCGGCGACCGAGCATCGGCTGCAACCACTGCGATTAGTGCTGGTGCACCGTGCAAAGTGAAAGGTCGCGAACGCACTGTCGATGGTGCCACTTTTGTTTGTCGAAATGTAAAGGGCAAACTTGTGTGGCGTCGCACTCCAGCAGAGGTAAAAGACAAAGTAATCACAGTTCGCGTGCTTGAGAGCGCCGACCTTGAACTCGGCAACACCAAAGTCGTAGTTGTGCCGGCGCCAAATGGTGGCTCAACTGGCGTTGTTCTGACTCGCACCGATGCTGGTATCACAGCGCTTAGCGTAAATTGCACGCACCAGGGTTTTCCGGTTGCGCGCGTCGGCAAAGTTCTTCAATGTGAACTGCATGGTTCGCAGTTTGAACCGACGACAGGTGCAGTTATCACTGGGCCGGCCGTGCGACCGTTAGTTCGTTACGAAGCGACCGAAACAAACGGCGGAAT
>JAEMRY010000089.1:3287-4648 GCA_016463105.1 Ilumatobacteraceae bacterium
TTTTAACACGAATGTTGCTGTCGGATAAGTCGCAGTGTCGAGAATGCGGGTGTTCACCTGTCGGTCGCGGCGAGTGCTGTCGCTTTTAAGCGTCGTCATGTCGACTGTAAATTCGGCGTTTAAAACTTTTTGATCAGCAATCTTCAGCGAACCAGTGACTGCTGAAGTGCGGCCAACACCTTCTGTTTTTTGGCCGACGATAACTTCTTTAACTCGATAGCCGACAATTGATTCGGCGACAACTGCCCACTCGCCGTCTGTTGCACTTGTTGCAACTGTCGTAACTGTTTTAGCGACTGTTGTAGTCGTCTCGGCTGGTTCGCCAGCAGCAGTTGTTGTAGTTACCGAGGGTTCAAGCGTGAGAACATCTGGCGCATCTTGCTTGACCAAGTTGATATAGATCCACGGACCAGCAACTGCCCCGATCGCCAACACCACGACACCAGCAAGAATTTTGCGCACTATTGGTTTCACTCACTAGAACCTACAGACTTACGGCGGCGAAGATTGCGCAACGCAAGAATAAGTACGAGGGCACCAGTGATCAAAGTTGCGAGACCTTGCAGAGTTGAATTGTCAGTAATCGTTGTGACTAATTTAACTTCTGAAACGACTACCCCTACTGCAGTTATCGCCACAACTTCAGGGAAGACCTTTTTAACGCCATAAGCGAAAAACGCAACGGCACAAATTACGCCAACAGCAACAGAGATATATTCGTTAGATAAGTCGTCAAAGGGCGGAATTATTAGTCCGACTAATGCGATGAGTGAGCCGAAAAATCGCAATGTGAACTTGCCGACAACTTTTGGTTGTTGTGCCCACCAAAGCAATACTGCCCCGACTGCGATCAAACAAAGACCAGCAGTGTCTTGCGAAATGCCGATCATTGCCAAACCTGAAAGCGCGAATGCCACAGCGCTAACTGAGATAATCACTGAACTTGAGAATCTTCTTAGAGTCGATCGCCAGACTCCATAAGCCAGAGCCGGGATTGACGCAACGAATACCGAGACTTCAGAATCAGCATTGAGCGAACTTACGGCGACGCCAGTCGCAATGGTGAAACACAGCACTGCGAGTGCTTCGACGACTTCGGCCGCGTTGGCAAATTGTGGTTTTTTAACGAGCGAACGAAATGCGAGCGCCAATAATCCAGAAATTAAATAGAAGATGCCAACAACAATCAGCTGACTGACATCTTGAAATAACGGACCGATGATCCAGATTGCACCAATGACCACGAAAAAGCCACCCAGAATCGCCACAATTTCAGAAGAGTTGAGCGGAAACCGAGTCGCATTGCGCAACGAATCGGCTTGCTCAGCAGACAGCGTGCCATCTTGTTTGAAACTTTCTAG
>JAEMRY010000026.1 GCA_016463105.1 Ilumatobacteraceae bacterium
TGACCGATGCGGTCAGAGCGATGTTGCGTGTCGATCACGCGAACTGTGCCACTTCGACTGCGCATAACCAAACTTTGTGAACGCGCACCGTACGAGTCATAACGAACACCGCGAAGTAATTCACCGTCGGTGACACCAGTAGCAGCAAAAAATACGTCATCACCCGAGCAAAGATCATCAACTGTTAGAACTTTTGACAAGTCGTAGCCAGCGTCTTTGGCGATTTTTGCTTCGGCATCGTTTTTGACCCACAGGCGACCCAAGATTTGCCCGCCCAAACTTTTGAGTGCAGCAGCAGCAGTCACCCCTTCTGGGGTTCCTCCGATTCCCATCAGAACATCTACACCAACTTGAGGCGAAGCTGCGGCGATCGCTCCAAAGATGTCGCCGTCACTAATTAAATGTATTCGACATCCGCAGCTGCGAACTTCGGCGATTAATTCGTCGTGTCGTGGTCGCTCTAAAATTACGACTACAAGATCGTTTAGCGATTTTTTGGTCGCCTTGGCAATTTCTTTTAGATTTTTGGTCGGCGAAACATTTAGATCGATTGCAGTTGCCGCAGGCGCAGCAACCACGATTTTTTCCATGTATACACATGGCCCAGGATTAAACATCGTCCCACGTTCGGCAACTGCCAAAACCGACAACGCATTTCCGCGACCTAATGATGTCAGTGTCGTACCGTCAATTGGATCAACAGCCACATCGGTGAGTGGCTTAGAGCCGTTGCCGACGCGTTCGCCATTGAACAGCATTGGTGCTTCGTCTTTTTCGCCCTCACCAATAACAACTACTCCGTCCATATTCACGGTGTCAAGCAAGTTGCGCATTGCGTCTACAGCGGCGCCGTCGGCAGCATTTTTGTCGCCGCGGCCAACCCATTTTGAGGCAGCCAAGGCAGCAGACTCGGTAACACGCACAAGTTCTAAGGCCAAGTTGCGATCGGGGCGTTGCGTCAACGGCATCAACTAGATGTTAGCGCAGTGTCATAGCACGCCTTTAAGCAACTAGCGTTCGGCACGTGAGCGAACTTGATCTAAATGCACCGATTACCGAGTGGGAGTTGGACGAATGGTCTGTTGATGCTCGCGCCGAATTGACCACAGCACTAATTGAAGCGGGCATTACTCATAAGTGGGAAGAAACTCTTTTGCTCGCAGCATCATCTGTCGAAAATGAAGTTGAAGAAATTTTAGATGATCTCGAAAATGATGAACAGGACGAAGGTGGAGAATCGGCAGACTCAAAAGTTCTCACACAATTGTCATCGCTGGCGCAAAGAATTTCTCAAAATCCATCGGATACGAATTCGATACAAACCCTTGAACGAATTCTTGAAGAGATTGAAGGTGCAAGTGCGCCGGGTGATCTGAGTGATTCAGCCTGGCGTCAAATTAAAGATCTGGCTAATCAGATTGATGATGCGTTGGGTGCTGGCGAACAAACCGATGAGTCAACAGCGATGGATCTTGCGGGCCGACTCTTTGCAATTTTGCGATCGCACATCTAACTATTTATGACCAACTTTTACGAAACTAATATTTATTTTTAATGTCTGACCCAAAATCAATTCTTGCTGAACTTGAGATTTGGCATTCTCGTCCGTTCACTCCGACGCGTCGGTTGTCGCTCGGCAACTTAGTTTTGCCAACAGATCCACCACCCGGACTTGGCGGAATTCTGCTGGGTGGAGTTGTTGCATCGCACTTCGGCGAATTGGACGAAGATATTGTGCCTGATTTGCATCGCCTAACAGCGCAGATCGAACGCGGCGAAAGAGTGGTGCAACCCCGCTTGCGTCACAGGCTTCAAATAGATCGACACGGACTGACGAAAAGTGTGCATCGATTAATTGGTGACAAAGATCAACTTCGATTTGATTTTGATTCAAAGGGCAGTGCATTGCTTCAAGTGCTCGGCGCAATTTACTCACTTGAGAGACTCGCCGAACCTGCGCGTCGATCATTGGCGAATGTGATTAATCGTTCGATGAGATGGCGCGGACCACTTGATTCATTATTTATTTCATATATTGCAGGAAGTTCGGCAACGAGTATTTCTGCGCTTGCAGATCCACGAGCATGGGCATTAGAAATTCTTGGTTTTCCGGAGGGCACAGTTAAGCCATCTAAGAAACAAATTCAGGCGCGGTATCGCTCAGTATTGCGCAGTGTTCACCCCGATCATGGTGGAGAAACGTCGACTGCCAGTCAGTCAATTGAAGAACTTGGAGAGGCTCGCAGAGTTTTATTGCATTCATGAAAGCCGGAGTAATTCTGTTTCCGGGTGCTGGCACAAGCGCAAATCATCAGTCGTTAGTTGCAATTGAAACTTCTCTCAAACGAATAAACCCCAAATTCAATGTGCGAAGAGTTGACTTTCCGTATCGCAGTACCGGGAAAAGTTTTCCAGACCGTACACCAGTGATGATCGAATGCGTGCGAGACGCAATTCAACAGGCTTCAAAAGATTGGTGTTGTGAAGAATCCGAAATTGTGGTTGGTGGTCGTTCAATGGGGGGACGAATGTGCAGTATGGCTATTGCACAGGCAGAGCAGAAACTTGAAGTTGCTGCACTTGTGTGCATTTGTTACCCGTTACATCCGCCTAAAAAGCCAGAAAATCTGCGAAGTGAACATTTGCCACGAATAACAGTGCCAACGTTATTTATTAGTGGTACTCGCGACGAGTTTGGCACCGTAGATGAATTAAAAAATGCAACTGCGACGATGAAAACTAAAGTGACTCACGAGTGGATTGAAGGCGCGCGTCATGATTTGAAAAATAAAGACGAAGTCGTAGCAGATCTAGTTGCTGGTTGGGTCGGCGCTCTCTAGATCAATGATGTCGTCGGGGTTTAGCTCTTCAAGTTCAAGGTGTGCTGACTCAGGGAAAGTTTTAAAAATTAGTAGGCCTGCAATAATTGGTCCGAGTGCGAGCCAACGCATGACGGTGCCGTAACTAAAATCTCGATTCAAAAATATTCCAGCGCAGATTAGACCGATGCTTCCACCAATAAGTGACGAAGTCATAATCACACCGGAAGCAAATGAGCGGTGCAATGTCGGAAACATTTCGCCGCGATAGACGGCCATTGCCGGGTAGGCAAGTGAGAGAAACAGGCCGCCGATTGCCGTTGCTATCCACATTTGTGACCCGGTTGTGCTAAAGGCAATCGCAAAGAATATTGCTCCAAGTGGAAATGTAATCGTCGCCAGCATTTTGCGCCCACGACTATCCGCCAATTTTCCGCCAATCAACAAGCCAAGTGTTGCAGGAGTCCCAGTAGTGAAAACAAAGATCATTATTGTGAGCGCCGAATAATCACGGACGTCTTTAAGATAACGAACTTGAAATACTGAAGACGCCGCAATAAAAAGATTGCCGAAAATAGCCACAAGACTTTGTGTTATCAGCCGTCGGCGATCAATATGTGTTGCAGTTTCGAGATGCTTCTCGTGTCTTTGAGTAAATCGTGTCGTCTCTGGCAATTTTCGCTGCAAGACGACACCAATTATGAGCCATATTAAAGACAATCCATAGATCACGCGCCACGCACCAAGAGAATGGTCTGCAATAGGAAGTGCTAACACGGCGATACCTGCTCCAAATCCGGCGGCAATGCCGAGCACGCTGATTGCCCACGCTCGCGATTCTCTTGACATTTCTTCGGTGGCGACGATTGCGATCAAGATCGTCAGCACAAGAGCAAGCGGTCGGCCAATAGTTTGTGTTGCAACGAGAATTGCAAATGATGGTGCAAGCCCACCGAGTGCAGTAATAATTGGTGCACCAAAAGCACACCACACTATTAACTTTCGACGGCCAATGCGGTCGGCGAGTGCCGCAAGTGGAAGCGCAATAATTACTCCCCATCGAATTATTGCTGCGCCGATTCCTTGTCCTTGTTCTGAGACACCGAAATCTTGTGCTGCGTAAGCAACAGTCTGTGTGAATAATGTGTTGGCGTATGTTGCCGGTATGCATGCCAGCGCCAGAAGCCATAAAATAGAGCGCTGGCGGCCTGTTAGCGGCGGTGTTCGGGGTTTTCGGCTCACTGCGGGAGCATACTGAAATGTCATGAATAACGAGTCTCCACGCATAATTGTGCGTCGTTCAGGGCCACTTTCGGGCAATGTGCAGGTGCCTGGAGCAAAAAATTCGGTGCTCAAGTTGATGGCTGCCACTTTGCTTGCCGAGGGCGAATATGTGCTGACCAATGTTCCTGCGATTGCCGACGTTGACACGATGTCTGATTTGCTAGGTGCTTTGGGCATCGTAACTAAGCGCCTCGGACCCCATGAACTTTCGCTGACGAACTCGGGCAACATTTCGACCGAAGCGCCGTTTGAAAACGTCGACCGAATTCGTGCCAGCATCAACGTGCTTGGTCCATTGCTAACTCATTATGGTCAGGCACTGATCAACTGGCCAGGTGGCGATGATTTTGGTGGGCGACCTGTTGATTTGCACATCAGCGGTCTTGAAAAAATGGGCGCCGTGATCGAACAAAATCTTTTGAATATCAACGCACATGCCAAAGAGTTGCATGGCGCAGAAATTGAACTTTCTTTTGCCAGCGTGGGCGCAACAGAAAATCTTTTGACCGCAGCGATCTATGCAAAAGGTACGACTGTGATTGATAACGCCGCACGAGAACCAGAAATTGGCGACTTGTGCAACATGCTCGTCGCAATGGGCGCAGAGATTGAGGGCATCGGCACTTCACGACTAGTAATTCACGGAAAGCCAAAAGGTTCGTTGCATAGTGTGCGTCACGCAGTAATTAATGATCGTGTGCAAGCAGCAACATATATTGCTGCAGTAGCAATTGCCGGTGGAGATGTTCAGATACGTGGTGCAAGACCCGACCACATGGAAATGGTGATAAATAAATATACGCAAATGGGTGTTTCAATTATTCCTGGGCGCGATGGATTGAGAGTCACTGCGCCCGATCGCTTGACTGCAATTGATTTTGCAACTCTGCCGTATCCTGGCATTGCAACTGATTACAAACCACTTCTCGTTGCGATGAATGCGGTCTCAAGTGGCGTAGGCATTGTTACTGAAAATCTTTTTCCTGGTCGGTTTGTCTACATTGAAGAGTTGTGCAAACTCGGAGCAGATATTCGTATTGATGGTCATCATGCTGTGATTAAGGGTGTGGATCATTTGATCGGCACTGCAGTTACTGCTCCAGATATTCGTGCTGGTGCCGCCCTAGTTGTTGCAGGTTTGGCTGCGCATGGAGAAACAGTTATCAGTGAGATTCATCACATCGATCGTGGCTACGACGACTTGGTTGGCCGACTTAGTGGTCTTGGTGCTGATGTGACTCGCGTTTGACGCGCCGTGTTGCTTGCCACAAAACCGCAATAATTACGATAATTGGTCCAGCAACTAAGAGAATTTCATCCCAACCACCTTGGTGAGCAAGCACCCTCGTATCGTAGAGGGTTCAGGATTAGTAAACAGAAGATAATGAGAAGATATTTAAGAACAGCAAAACAGGATGGTCAAGTGTCAATTCGCACACAAGTAGAAGAAACTATTGAAGTCATTCGCCCGGCTCTACAAGCCGACGGTGGCGATATTATTTTGCGCGAAGTCAACGAAGAAACTGGTGTTGTGAGCGTGACACTGACTGGTGCGTGTGGCACATGCCCTGCATCTGATCAAACTCTCAAAGCAGGCATTGAACGAATTATGCGTGACCGTATAGACGGTATTACCGAGGTCGTAGCCATTTAGAAAGTAGTTTTTAATTATGGATAGTGGCTCACCAGAAATTGTTGCCTTATTTGTTGCGGCATGTAGTGGTGATCGTTCTGCGCTTGCAAAATTGTTGTCGCTGATTGAGCGCGGCGGTGACGACGCGCGAACTGTTGGACGGTTGGTTTATCCCAAAACCGGAAACGGCTACGTCGTTGGCATTACTGGTGCACCAGGTGCCGGCAAGAGCACACTCACTTCTGCATTGATTGGACATATTCGCTCGTTCAAACAACAAGTTTCAGTTCTGGCAATTGACCCGTCATCGCCGTTTACGGGTGGTGCAATTTTGGGTGATCGTGTACGAATGCAAAATCATGCAACTGATCCTGGAGTATTTATTCGAAGTATGGCTACGCGTGGACACTTAGGTGGGCTGTCGCTGGCTACAAGTGAAGCAGTGCGGTTGCTCGATGCAGTTGGCTCACCGTGCACATTGGTTGAGACTGTTGGCGTCGGACAAGTTGAAGTAGAAATCGCGCGCAACGCCGACACAATTGTCGTAGTTGTCAACCCAGGTTGGGGAGACTCGGTGCAGGCTAACAAAGCAGGTTTGCTTGAGATCGCCGACATTTTTGTGATCAACAAAGCTGACCGACCTGGCGTCGATCAGACTCGCCGAGATTTAGAACAAATGCTTGAACTTTCTGATTTCGCTAATGATGCATGGCGCCCCACGATTGTTACAACCGTTGGCACAACTGGCCAAGGTGCTGATGCATTGTGGAGCGCAGTCATTGAGCATCGCGAACATGCGTCAAACGATGGTTCGCTGGCTAAGCGTCGAGATCAACGATTGCGAAATGAGTTGCGCACGATTATTGAGCGGCACCTTGAGCATCGAGCCAGAGAAATCTGCACTGGCGATCGTTGGGAAGTAATTCAAAACGAAATGTTGTCGCGCTCGCGTGACCCATGGAGTGCTGCCGACGAGATGTTGCAAGGTATTAATTAATGAAACAAATTTCTGCGTGAAACGGTTGTCAGCATCGTTATCTGAACCAGCAGTTCGACGAGTAGTCGTATCTAGTTTGACTTTGAGTGGAGCAGTGGGTGTTTTCGCTCTTTCATTTGGTGTCGCATCGGTGAGTGCTGGTGCAAGTGTGATGCAAACTTGTGCGCTATCGCTATTTGTTTTTACAGGAGCTTCACAATTCTCGGCAATGAGCGTTGTTGGCGCAGGTGGATCAATGGCTGCAGCGTTTGGTGGTGCCGCACTGCTAGCAGCGCGCAACTTTGTTTATGGCCTCGCGCTTTCGTCATCAGCAAAATCAATGGCCAATAGCCTGCCACGAAGATTATTTGCATCGCACTTTGTAATTGACGAAACAACCGCTCTCGCGCTTGCTCAAGAGTCACCCAGACTCAGAAAAATTGCTTTCTGGACAACTGGCATCGGTTTATTTTCATTCTGGAATATCGGAACCCTGATCGGTGCATTGGCGGGTAACACGATTGACCCGCAGAAGTTTGGTTTAGATATTGCGTTTCCTGCAGCGTTTATCGTGATGTTGCTACCACACCTGCGTACAAAACTTGGTCGTCAGGCCGCAATCTTGGGTGCGGCACTATGTCTTGTTTCGATTTCGTTTACGCCAATAGGCATACCAATTTTAATTGCGGCGACTGCCGTATTAGTTGGTCTACGAAAGTGAACGGTCAGGCACCGGAACATCTTTGGTTAATGATCGTCGTGCTTGCCGCGTCGGCATACTTATTTAAAATGTTCGGATTAATTGTTTTGGGTTCGAGACAGTTGCCGAAAGTTTTTGATCGATGCCTTGGATTAATTCCGGCGGCGCTGCTTGCAGCGTTAGTCGCGAAAGATACTTTTTCGATTGGTCAAAGTCTCGTGATTGATGCACGAGTTGCGGGGTTCGCCGTTGCAGTTATTGCTGCATGGCGTCGAGCACCGCTAATTGTCGTTGTTGTTCTTGCTGCTGGTGCAACCGCGCTCGTTCGCGCGATCTAACTTATTGTTTGCAGAGTTTTGCAAGGCCGCGCAGGTTGCGCTTCCAGATTTGCTTCAAGACTATTTTTCCGCCGATGAATGCGCCAATTGGTCCACCGAGATACCACGGGAAGATCAGTTCTTCTTGCCATTTGAAAAGAGTTCGAGTTGCATTATCGAGCGGCTCGAGTGTGAAAACCCCACTGCCCGTGACAATGCCAACATGTTTCACGCCCATTGCCGAGCCCGGCACCCACTGCGTGATCTCCATTTTGTCGGTCAACCGAATCGGGCCAACTTTTGTATCGCATAAAAAAGCCGTTCCGACTCCGCGTGTTTGCTCAGATGTGAACCGAATCGCCACTGCGTCGTGCATCCAATCAACATGTCGCTCAACAGGCTCAACGATTTGCCAGACTCGTTCAGGGCTGGCGTCGATTTCGATCATTACTTTTATATTGCTCACAGCACAAAGAGTGTAGTTAGCCTGTATGACTGTGGATGCACCGATCAGCCAATCAATCGACAAAAATAATTTGTCTAACTTTGTCTATCTAGATCACGCCGCTAGCACCCCGATGCGAGCCGAGGCAATAGCGGCGATGGCGCCCTATATGAGTGGTATGTATGCCAACCCATCTGGTTCTCACCGTTTCGCGCGGATTGCCCGCAAGGCAATTGATGAGGCTCGCGATGAAGTCGCCGACGTAATTGGATGCAAGGCGGGCGAGGTAATTTTCACAAGCGGTGGAACCGAAGGTGACAACGCAACAATTTTTGGCGCCGCACGACGTAAGGGCGGCATCGCAGTGTGTTCTGCTGCCGAACATCACGCAGTTTTGCATTGCGTCGAAAATTTGAATGGTCGTATTATTGGGGTCGATGCGACCGGAGTAATTGATGTCAACGCACTTGAACAGGCTTTACAAGATTCACAAATAGCTGGCCGAGTAAATGTTGTCTCGGTGATGGCGGTCAATAATGAAGTCGGCAGTATCTCACCACTTCGCCAAGTCGCAAAAATTGTGCGAGCCAATGCTCCTGGCGCCGTATTGCATACCGATGCAGTGCAAGCCACTTGTTGGCAAGATCTTCGTGAAATTTCAAAACTAGTTGATGTGATGTCGTTGTCCGCGCATAAATTCGGTGGGCCAAAAGGTATGGGCGTCACGATGCAGCGAATTGGTTTAGAGATTGATCCACTAATTGTCGGTGGCGGACAAGAGCGTGATCGTCGCAGTGGCACCCACAATGTGGGCGGGATCATGGCAACTGCTGCAGCGCTTCGCGAAACAGACTCAACTCGCGACGTCGAAATTGCACGTGTCACAAAACTTCGTGATGCACTTGTAGATGCTGTGATTGCTGGTCTTGACGATGTTCTTGAAACTGTTGGCCGTGATAAGCGAGTGCCCGGCATCGCACATTTGTGTATTGCAGGGTGCGAGAGCGAAGCGATTTTATTTCTGTTGGATGAAGCAATGATTTGCGCGTCGGCTGCAAGTGCGTGTGCAAGTGGCGCAATGGAACCTTCTCATGTCTTATCGGCGATGGGGATTGATCCTAAATATACGATGGGTGCATTAAGAATGAGTCTTGGACACACAACGACGGAGCGCGATATCGATCGCGCATCAACGGCGCTGATTGCAGCAGTGCATCAGTTGCGCCGCAATAAGACAATGTCTAAAACAACGCATAACACAACGAATAAAGTATCGGCCAGCAAATGAAAGTTCTAGTGGCAATGTCGGGCGGAGTTGACTCATCTGTTGCCGCTGCTGAACTGATTGATCAAGGTCACGAAGTAGTTGGCGTGACGATGCGACTGTGGGGCGGCGAAAGTGACACCGGCTGTTGCTCTGTTTCTGACGTTGATGACGCTCGACGCGTTGCGCAGCAACTTGGCATTGATCACTTAGTGTTTAATTTCTCCGAAGATTTTGACAAACATGTTGTCGCACCATATGTTCAGGCACATGTTGACGGCATTACTCCAAACCCATGTATTGAGTGCAACCGACACTTAAAGTTTGACCGACTTAGTGAGCGAGCACGAATTCTCGGATTCGATGCGGTAGCAACTGGCCATCATGCGCAGATCACACGCGACCAAGACAGCACATATCGATTGACTCGTGGTCACGATGAATTGAAAGATCAAAGTTATGTCGTGTACATGCTTGACCAAGCAGAACTCGCGTTCACAATGTTTCCAGTTGGGCATCTGACCAAAGCGCAAGTGCGTGATCGTGCTGTAGCTCTTGGTTTGCGCACCGCGACTAAACCTGACAGCCAAGATGTCTGTTTTATTTCACGCACTGGCGGCCGCGAAACTTTTCTTGGGCACCGCATTGAGTTTCGTAAGGCATCGGTTGTCACGACTGATGGCGTACAAGCAGGCGCGGTAGACGCGCTTGAACTTGTGACAATTGGTCAGCGCAAAGGTTTGGGTTTGCCTGGTGGTGGTCCTAAAAAATATGTCGTAGATGTTGACATGCCGAATGCTCGGGTCGTAATTGGCGACGAAGATCAGTTATTGCGCACTGGTCTTGTAGTGACCAATGTGATGTGGGCTGAAATTGAACCAATAATCGGAGTGACGGTTCTCGTTCAATGCAGTGCTCACGGCGCGGCGCTACCCGCAGTCGTTCAAAGCCTGAACCCTCTTGTTTTAAAATTTGAAGTTGCACAACGACGCATTGCGCCCGGGCAAAGTGTTGTTTGTTACGACCCAACTAATTCATTTGTCCTTGGCGGCGGAATCGCTGACGCCATTAATCCAATAAATAATTAATTATTTAGCGCGCAGAACTGCTCCTGGTCGAGAAGCAGCAATCAATACCGACTGTGCATGAATTGCGCTAACGGCTTTTAGGTGTCGCGCACCAATTGCTGAAAGCGATACATCAAGTGGCTTATTAAACGAAAGTTCGAGCGGCACACCCCAGGTCAACGCACTTAGGTCAGCCGCCGAAGAGTTGTCGCGTGCAAGTTGCATTTGATTTAGATCTTGTTTTTTGATCAACAAGTTCATTGATAAAACAATTTCATCGTGCACAACCAAACCTGCAGGAACAAAAACCAGCCAGCGTCTTGAAAGTTTATGTATTCGGGGGATCAAATATTTGACCGAAATAATTGAACCGAATAGTGCGATCGCAGCAACTAGCCAATTATTTTCAGCAAGCAGCAACGGCGCGGCAATTATTGAAACATCTACGACTAAAGTAGCAATCACCACTGGCGCAACCAGCACAACCGGCGGCCGCAACGCGAATCTCTTCTCATCGCCGTATGCACTGGCTTGAACATAAACGCCACCAAGTTCGGCACTAAAACTGAGTAGCAAAATCGCAATGCCAACTGCTGCACTAATGATCTGCAAACTTGATGCTCCTTGAGTGGCGGCGACAACGATCAGAAAACTAGAAACGACTGGTGTGCCGATTCGCAACAGAGTCAGAGTTATTGGATGAGTTACGAAACTCGCAATTACGATTGCGCCCCAAACCAGCCATGCCAAGCAGGTGCCCGTGGTTTGAGTAGATGTGGATTGACCATCCAATAAGGCACTGACTTCTGCACCGATAAATGGCAGGCAACCGACCAAAACTCGCAGCGCCCAGACCAATGCCGTATCAAGTCGCAGATTACGGTCAAATTTAACGGGCACGCCTTAAGGCTAAGGCTCGTACATCGAATCGGTAAAGTTTTAGTGATGTCTGTTTCAAAAGATCTTCAAAAAAATGTGCTGATTCTTCGTGCACAAATCGCTCACCATAATGAGCTGTATCACGGTCAAGACAGCCCCGAAATTTCGGATGCGGCGTTTGATGATTTGTTGCGAAAACTAAAAGAGATAGAAGCCAAATATCCAGAATTGGTTGAAGAATCCTCACCATCGCAAATCATCGGGGCAGGCTTTACAACTTTTGAACCAGTTACACATCGTGTACCGATGACGAGTCTTGATAATGCAATGGATTCTAAAGAGTTGCAAGCGTGGGGCGAACGGTTAATCAAAGGTTTAGACAGTGCCGCGATGCAGTTTGCTTGTGAACTCAAGATCGACGGTTTGGCGATGAGTATTCGTTACGAAGACGGTCTTTTAGTGCAAGCTGCAACTCGCGGAGATGGCAAAGTTGGCGAAGATGTAACTGCGAATATTCTGACTATCAACGTTGTTCCTAAAAAACTTTCTTCTAAAACTGGCAAAAAAATTCCGAGCGTTCTAGAAGTGCGTGGTGAGGTTTATATGTCGATCGCTGCGTTTCAACGACTACGAGATGCAAAACAAATAGAGAACGAGAAACGAATCATTGACGGCAAAAAACCAGAAACTGTGCCGGCTAATCCGCGAAACGCTGGTGCCGGAAGTCTGCGCCAGAAGAATCCTGCAGTTACGGCAACCCGCGATCTTTCGTTTTGGGCGTATCAACTTGGCGAAGTAGTTGGCGCACCAAATTTTTCTTCACACACAGAAACATTTGAGTTTTTGCGTGATCTTGGGTTTCCTATTAATCCCGAAGCCAAGACTGTTGAAACTCTTGCTCAAGTAGTTGAGTTTGCTGCAACTTGGGAGAAAAACCGTCACGAATTGAATTATGAAATTGATGGTGTTGTTGTAAAACTTGACGATTTAGCTCAGCGCGAACAGCTTGGGTTTACGGCGCGCGCGCCAAGATGGGCGATTGCGGTTAAGTTTGCTCCTGAAGAGCGCAACACGATTCTTAAAAATATTTCAGTATCAATCGGTCGCACTGGTCGAGCGACACCGTTTGCCGAACTCGAGCCGGTTGTATTGTCTGGCAGCACCGTCAGCATGGCAACTTTGCATAACCGCGAGCAGGTGCAATTTAAAGATGTGCGACCTGGCGACACGGTGATTGTGCGAAAAGCTGGCGATGTAATCCCTGAAGTGGTCGGACCGGTGTTGTCGTTGCGGCCGAAAAATTCAAAACCTTGGAAGTTTCCGACAACTTGCGTTTGCGACCTCAAGTCAACGTTTGTGCAGGTTGAAGGCGAGTCTGACACTCGCTGTGTCGAACCCGAATGCCCGTTTCAACGTGATCAACGAATTATTCATTTTGCGTCACGTGGCGCAATGGATATTGAAGGTCTTGGTGAGAAAACAGTATTCGCTTTATCCGACAAAAACTTTGTTGCTGATATTGGTGACCTATACACACTGACTATTGAAAAGTTGCTTCAACTTGATGGTTTTGCCGAACTCAGTGCAACTAATTTGTTAACTGCAATCAATAACTCAAAGACAAGACCACTTGCAAAACTTCTTGTCGGCCTCGGCATAAAAAACTTGGGGCCGGCAGCATCTGAGTCTCTTGCAAGACGTTTTGGTTCACTTGACGCGATCATTGCTGCGAAATCAGAACAACTTAGCGAAATCGACGGTCTAGGTGAAGTCATTGCAAACTCAATAACCAGATGGTTTAAAGATAAATCTCATCAAGCGATTATCAAGAAGTTCAGAACCGCTGGCGTTGAATTTGGCAATGTGGTTGTCAGCACTTCGCCACAGAATCTTGTTGGTAAAGCAGTCGTCGTGACTGGCACCGTCGAAGGTTTCAGTCGTGAAGGTGCTCAAGAAGCGATCACCAGTCGGGGTGGCAAGAGCCCAGGCAGTGTGAGTGCAAAAACATTTGCGCTCGTCGTAGGTTCAGAGCCTGGGGTTAGCAAACTCACAAAAGCCGAACAACTTAATGTGCCAATTATTAATTCAGCAGATTTTTTGAAACTACTTGAAACAGGCGAACTGCCGAAGTAGCTAGTCGGTGTCAAACTTCCAGATGTAGGTGCGATATTTCTCGCGACCATCTATGATTTTCCAGTAGTTAACTTTGCCCTCGTGTTCGCCCTGCGTGAACTCTTCAATCATCGCACCTGACTGAGGCTGAAAACTAATAACAAAATTACCTGGATCAAAAACTGCCGTCGCTGGCAATTCAACTTGCGCACCAGGCGCTGCTTGTTGACCCGAAGAAGTAAGTTCATCAAGACGAGTGACTGGCAATTCGATTCCGTCGATAAATAAAGTTGCCTCGTATCCTTCGACAAAGTCAACGATGATTTGTGATTGCCGCAGTACACGGTCGCCGTTGGCTGGCGACATCCTTTCAATTGCAGTTGGAAGTCCTGACTCATCTCGTCCTGTGCGTGAAGCACGAACTCCAAAGATAATAAAAAGTATTCCGATTGCAATAGCCACACTCGTAAATAATCTTTGAGCATCAAATGACCAAGATTTTGATTTTTTCAAAATTGGTTCGTTACCAGGGGTAGTTGTCACACCTGTATTCTTGCCTGAAAACTCTCCGAAAACATCGTTATGCGGTTATGGATAGTAGTTTTAATGGGGTAATGGTTGCATCAGAATCGCTCATCGGCAAAGTTCTTGTCGGTCGGTATCGAATCGAAACTCTGCGTAGCGAAGGCACTGCATCTGCGCAGGTTTTTGATGCCGAAGACTTGCGTCACGCTCGCAAAGTGGCAGTGCGCTTGATGACGGTCAAATCTTTGATTGATCTAGACGCCGGGATCGCCGACGAAACATCGGCTCTGGATGCGTTTAAGGCCTCGATGCAGCAACTTTTCGCACTTAATCACCCGACACTTGTGTGCATTGACGACTGGGGTGACTTATCAATTGATGGTCTGCGTCATGCCTTCAATGTCACCCAGCATTTTGGTCAAGGTACTTTGCGCGAATATCTTGACCGTGGTCGACGGCTCTCACCATCTCAGGCGCTCGTGGTTGGTCTTGATACTTGTCGGGCTTTGCATCACGCGCATCAAAATGGTTATGTGCACGGCGATGTTCGCCCGGCCAATTTGATTTTCGGTGATGATGCCAGAGTTCGACTTACTGGTCTTGGTACGAAACGAAGTGTTGTTGTCGAAAACATGAGCATCGAGCAGGCTCGTTATACGTCACCCGAAGTTGGACAAGGTTCAACACCGAACACGCAATCGGATGTTTACTCATTGGCGATTACTCTGATTGAAGCAATCACTGGCGAAGTTCCATTCGCCGGAGATTCAATTGCAGTTACGTTGGCGAATCGTATAGATAAGTTGCTGCCAGTTTCGGCTGACATGGGTCCGATTGCGGCACCGATTGAGCGGGCGGGTCGACCAATCGCCGACGAGCGCGGTTCTGCACTTGAATTTGGTAGAGCCTTGGCACAGATAGCCGACAAAATGCCGCAGCCTCAACCGATTGACACAGTTGTTTCGAAAAGATTCGAAGATGTCATTACGCGTCCGCACCCAATTGTTATTGCTGCAGATAAACGAGATAGTCAAGTGGTCGAAGACCTAACGAAAAACAAAGAGACAGTCGCTGATGAAAAAATTGTTGAATCTCCAAGAGTTCGCCGAAGATTGACGCGCCTTTGGACTCTCGTGGCTTTGGCGGCAGTTGCAGTTGTTTCAGTAATTGTGTTTCAGTCTTTAACAAAAGCGTCACATCTGGTTCCAAACTTGAATGGCTTGGCCGAGTCACAAGCACGCAACGACATTGCGCTGTTTAACTGGGAGTTAATTATCCGCGCCGAAAGAACAAACACCGTTGAGTTTGGTTTTGTAATTCGAACTGAGCCAACAACTGGAGTCGACTTGAAAGAGGGTGACTCGCTTGTGATATTTGTTTCGGATGGACCACCACTCGGGGTTCTTGTCGACGTCGTTGGTTTATCTAGAGAAGCCGCCGTTGAAAAAATCATGGGTCAAGGGCTGATGGTTTCTGCAAGTGATGATTCAAGCGAAACAATTGCTGTTGGCAATGTGATTTCATGGTCTGTTGCAAAACAGCCTTCGTTACTTGCCGGGGATGAAGTTCTACAGGGCACATTAATCGACATCGTGATTTCAAATGGCCCGGCATTACGCGCAGTTCCTTTATTAGTTGGCATGAGTTTGGCTAATGCAACATCTATTGTCGGCGAACTCGGTTTAGTTTTAGCAGTGACTCCTGACAGTTTCAGTAGCGATGTGGCTATTGGGCTTATCGCCGCTCAGTCTCCGCCGCCTAGCGAGAAACTTCCACGGGGTGGGTCAATCGCTTATTCAATTTCGCTCGGACCAGATCTAGTTGTGATGCCAAATATCGTCGGCATTAATTTTATTGATGCCGAGAAACGACTAGTGGCCGCAGGTTTTGTCGTCGGTGAAGTAACTGGTCGAAAAACTTATCGGATGAAGAGCGCTTCAGTGAATGGCACAGCAATAAATAATGGCGATATGGTTCCGCGTGGTAGTGCAATCAACATGGTCTTTCCGTGATCACGAATAATCTCAATGAAAACACCGAGAACCAAGACGACTCTAGAGATTTAACATTTCTTGACGCTGGTGGTGTCGATGAAGTTTCGGTAATTCCATGGTCATTACTGCTTCGTCAAAAAATTGTAGAACGCGTAGGTGTCTCGCGACGTAAAGCAACACTCACGGTGCTGCTGAGTTGCGTGTTCACGGTTAGTTTTATGATCACACTGCTTGTTGTCTCGTTAAAAACCGTGGCCGACGACCTTAATAGTTCAACGAGCGTTATTAGTTGGGCGATCACCGCGCCGATGCTTGCATTTGGTGTCGTTGGCCCGGCGTTTGGCAAAGTCGGTGACCTGTGGGGTCACAAGCGAGTTTTTGTAGGCGGTTTATTGATCGCCGGAATCTTTTCTTTAATGACCGCTTTTTCTTGGAGCGCACCTTCGATGATTGTGTTTCGTACTTTGTCAGCCGCTGGCGGTTCGGCACTAGGTCCGGCCGCGATGGCCTACATCAATCGAATGTTTGATCCGAGTGAAAGAGTACGTCCACTTGGTTATTGGAGTTTCGTGACTGCCGGTGCACCAGTCATTGGTGTTGTTGCTGGCGTGCCACTTGTTGCGATTTTTGGCTGGAGAACAATTTTTTTAATTCAAGCTCCGCTATGTCTGATCGGATGTTTAGTTGCACTGTGGCTTCTTGGCGATACAGAGCGCAGAAAAAATGTCAAGTTCGACATCTTGGGTGCAGTGTTGCTTGGTTTTGGATCTGTGCTGATTCTGTTGGCGATTAATCGTGGCCCATCTTGGGGTTTTGGTTCGTCACGCACTTTGATTGTCGCCGCTTTCGGTGTTGCTGCATTATATTTTTTTGTTCGTGTCGAGCAAGTAGCAAGTGAGCCGATGTTGCCGCTCAAATGGTTTCGTACCCGCAATGTTGCGTTTCCTGTGATGAGTCAGGCAATGACAAATTTTGCATACATGGGTGGCTTTTTATTAGTGCCACAATTACTTGAGAACGGACTCGGTTATTCGACTTCGCATATCGGCTGGCTGATCATCGCGCGTCCACTTGTGTTTTCGCTCGTTGCACCGCTGTCTGGACGAATAGCGATGCGAATTGGCGAACGCAATGCCGGAGTGATCGGTGCGTGCGCAGTTTTGGCATCGATGTTGACGCTTTCACAAGTAACAGTTGGCTCTTCAGATTTAATGATCGCATTTGGTTTGTCACTTTCTGGCATGGGACTTGGCATTGCGTCGCCCGCGTTAACTGCACTATTAGTAAATTCTGTAGAAAATAAAGACTTGGGTGTTGCCAGCGCCACTCAACAACTGCTTAATCAGATGGGGGCCGTATTAGGTGCCGCAGTGATGGTTGGGGTTCATGAAGCCACACTTGGCTCTGGGGTCATCAGAAGTTATTCGTTTGCGTTGCTAACTGGAGCACTGAGCAGTGGGCTCGGTATTTTTGCGGCTAGTGCCGTGCG
>JAEMRY010000027.1 GCA_016463105.1 Ilumatobacteraceae bacterium
CATTCCAGACAGTCGTCACTTATTAAATGTTATCTGTCGCTAGCCGTCTAATAGAAAGAGGTGTCAAAAGATCTGTCTACATGTCAGAATAGAACAGTGCAATCATCGCTTGACGATCTAATCAAACTATTGGATCTCGAAGTAATCGAAGTAAATATCTTTCGTGGTGTTTCACCAGACGAAAGTCGCCAGCGAGTATTTGGCGGACAAGTGGCTGGTCAAGCATTAATTGCAGCAGCCAGAACTGTCGATGATAAATCACGCCATGTGCATTCACTACACGCATACTTTCTGCGGCCAGGAGATCCAACTGTGCCGATTCTGTATGAAGTTGACCGAATTCGTGATGGCAAAAGTTTCACGACTCGACGTGTAATCGCGATTCAACACGGCAAAGCAATTTTTAACTTGCAGGCAAGTTTTCAAATTCATGAAACAGGTTTGGACTATCACATTGCGATGCCAACAGGATTGCCTGACCCCGAATCACTGCCAGATTTTGTAGAACGCATGACCCCTTACAAAGAACAAATGGGTGAATGGTTCGATCGTCCTAGGCCGATTGACTTGCGTTATATCGACTCAGACCCAATTTCACGAAAAAAAGTTAAGAGCCCTGGACAAAAACTTTGGATGCGTGCTGACGGAAAACTTCCGGACGACCCAGTGCTACATGCTTGCATCGTGACATATGCAAGCGATATGTCATTGCTTGATACAACGCTTCTTCCGCACGGACGCTCTTGGACTGAAAGTGGAATTCAAATGGCGAGTTTGGATCACGTGATGTGGTTTCATCGACCATTTCGCGCCGATGATTGGTTGCTTTACGATCAACTTGCAATCTCAACATCAAATGCCCGAGGTATTGCTACAGGTTCAATTTTTTCAAGAACTGGCGAACTTGTTGTAACAGTGGTTCAAGAAGGCTTGACACGACTCGTTGACTAGTCGATAACCAGTTAGTTGCGACGCGAATCCATAAATAGTCCACGTAGCGCAGAATAATTCTCGATGCAGTGACCTGCACCAAGAACCACTGCTTCAAGTGGCTCATTAGACATGTTCACCGGCACGCGAGTTTCAGTAGCAATGCGCTCGGCCATGCCGCGTAGCAACGACCCACCGCCTACTAGATAAATACCACGCTTCAAGAAGTCTTGCGACAATTCTGGAGGCGCAACTCCAAGACAGCGCACAACCGAATCGACCATTTGTGACACAACTGGATTTATCGCATCACGAATTTCTGCCGCCGTCAAAATAACTGTCTTCGGCAAACCAGAAACTAAGTCACGGCCACGGACTTCTGCCTCGTTGTCGCCAGGCATCGGCATTGCACTGCCGATTGACTTCTTGATTTCTTCAGCAGTGCGTTCACCGATTGCAATGCCGTGAGTCCGACGCACATGAGATTGAATTTCACTGTCGATGTCAAAACTTCCAATTCGAACGGCTTCAAGAGCGACAATTCCACCCAAACTAATTACAGCCGTTTCTGTAGTGCCACCACCAATATCAATGACCATGTTTCCGACTGGCTCGTCAATTGGCAAGTTTGCACCTATCGCTGCGGCTACTGGCTGTTCAAGCAATTGAGCGTCGGCTGCACCGGCTCTACGAGTTGCATCAGTAACTGCACGTCGTTCAACTTCGGTAATCGCTGAGGGCACACAAATCAAAACTTTTGGTCGCGAAAACCGAGACACACCAGCGCGTTGCAACAACAACCGAATCATTTTTTCTGTGACTTCAAAGTCGGTGATTGCTCCACCACGAAGCGGACGAACCGCAACGATGTATCCAGGAGTTCGGCCAATCATTTGCCATGCTTCTTCTCCGGTGGCAAGCACTTCTCCGCTTCGGCGATTAACCGCAATCACCGATGGTTCGTTGATAACGATGCCTCGACCTTGCATATAAACAAGGGTGTTTGCCGTTCCGAGATCGATTGCCAGGTCGCGTGCCATTTTGATTTACCTTTTTACTTGTCGTTGCTTTGCGTCGCGTAATTGCGAGCGCACATGCTCTCGAGAATCATCAGAAAGCGCATCGAGATGCCGATGGAAAGCGGTCATGCCGTGCGCTGAATTTATCTTTCGTTGTTGCGTTGAAACAAGTAAGGCGAGAGTGCAAGCACCGACAATCGAAATCGCAGCAAACACAACGGCCACAGAAGAAACAGCAAGCATCTCTACGACACTGAACTTTCTGCTGAGTTAACTTTTTGTGCATCTGAAATATTGTGACTATTTGTGCCCCAGTCGGTGCCATCTTTCCAATGTTCTTGTTTCCAAATCGGCACACTTATCTTTAGTGCGTCAATTCCAAATTGGGCAGCGGCAAATGCGTTAGGCCGATGTGGAGATGAAACCGTCACCAGAACCGAAGATTCACCCAACGACAGAGTTCCAATACGGTGGATTAAGGCGATTCGACCAAGATCAACCCATCGCACACGCATTTCGTCAGCGATTAATTTAAGTTTTGCAACAACTTGGTCATCGTATGCTTCGTAAGTTAACGATGTGACATCGGTGCGCCCATCAGCGTGATCACGAACGATCCCCGAGAAAACTACTACGGCTCCGCAAGATGGAATAGCAGCCCAGTTATAGACCTCACCAACATTCAAGACATTGTCTGTTAGTTCAAGCCAGGTGTCGCCATTGTTGATAATTTGCTTAGTCAACATCGTTTTTCAGTGTACGGTCTGCGTAGCATCAGTTCATGTCTCAAGATTCAAACGAGCAACCGATATCAGGCATGCCGTTTTTTTCGCAACTAGCAAAAGCCATGTCAAACCAAGGCCCAGTGCAGTGGGATATGGCTAGACAGTTGGCAATGACCACGGCTACTAACTCGACTACCGAATCTAACGTTGACCCGACAGTTCGAATTGCAGTGCAGCAACTCGCAGAGGTTGCCGATATGCACGTACGTGATGTAACTGGTTTGACAACCTCGAAGACAATTAACGCACCTGTCATCGATGTGGTCAACCGTTCGATGTGGGTGCACCACACACTTGACGCCTATAAACCTTTCTTTACAGAATTTGCAACATCAATTTCAGGACAACCAAATACTGATTCTGGCAACCCTCAAAACAACCAGAAAAATATTGACGAAATAGATGAAACATACGAAATGAACGAAATGAATGCAATGATGCGCAACCTTACGAAAATGATGGCGCCAGCCATGCTCGGCATGTCTGTGGGTTCAATGATCGGACAACTCTCGCTTCGGGCTTTTGGTCAATACGATCTGCCGCTTCCTCGTGAACCACAAACACAACTTTTATTTGTTGCACGCAACTGCGAAGAGTTCGCCAACGACTGGAGCATCAACATCTCTGATATGCAGATGTGGTTGCTCGTACAAGAACTTACTTTTCACGCAGTATTTAAAGTTCCGTCCATTCGCACAGAAATTACTGAAGCGGTCAAAGCCCATGTCGCAGGATTTAAACCAAATCCGAATGCGCTCGCCGAACGCCTAAACACACCTGGAATCATCGACAGCGATCCTGCTGTAATGATGCAGCGACTACTTGGTGATCCAACTTTATTGCTCGGCGCTGCGCGATCACCACAGCAAGAAGCACTCGCACCAAAACTCGATGCGATGATTAGCGCAATAGTTAGCTATGTCGACTATGTAGTTGACACTATTGCTGGACGAATAATCGGAACAGGTGATCAAATTTCTGAGGCCGTGCGCAGGCGAAGAGTTGAGTCAAGCACGCAAGATCAGTTTGTTGAGCAACTACTTGGTTTGCATCTAACTACAACCCAAATAGACAACGGACATGCATTTATCAGCGGAATTGTAGAGCGATCTGGGATTGACGGTCTCGCAGGTCTATGGCAGAAGCCCGGAAACTTGCCGACACCAAATGAATTAATCGCGCCAGGCCTTTGGCTCGAACGAATTAATTTTTAGTTCGATTACTTTTTCAGAAGCAGAAAATAAATCAAACCTGTCGCGCAAGCGATGCCCACAATAGCAAAACCGACTGCGCCAGGAAACGTGCAAACCACAGCAACTAACCCCGAGCTAACCCAAACAAGTTGATTTCTTGTTTCGAACTTCACGAACATCCGTGCACGGTTGGCCTCTGGAGTTTCTCGCTGGACAATTGATTCAAATGCCAAACGACCGATTGAACTCATTGCATTAGCAACTGCAATCAAGATAATTCCTGCGGTGATACCGCCAACTACTCCAGAAATTATTCCGGTCAGACTGATAATTGCCAATGAAACGGTCACCATCGCCCGCTCTGACATCACGCGACGGATTAACGGCGAAATTCCGTTTGCAAACATCGTTGCTAATGATGACAAACCCAGCGCTAAACCGAACCATGCGGTGCCCGCTCTTTCGTCACGCAACCAAAATGCGACATGAAAAAACAGAAATCCAACTACACCTCGTAAAAGCATCATTGAGATTGCGGCATGACGCACCAGAGAACCCTGCAAGTCTTTTGTTTTGATCAGCGAAATTATTTTTGATGCGGTTGCAACATGTCGTGGCAACTGCAGCGATGCAAAACTCGCGAGACCGAACATCGCCGCTGACATTACTAATGTCGCGCGAGAATCAATTAGCTGCAGCAACAAAGCTGGCACCGAGGCAATGAAACCAATGATCCCTGCCAATAGGCCTAACTTTCCGTTGGCGGCAACTAATTCTTGCTCGTTGGGTACAAGTGTCGGAACTAGTGCTGTTTTGCTGACCGCATACGTTCGAGAGAGAACCAATGAAATAAATGCCAATGGAAACAAAGTCATCGAGTCCAATCGCGAAATCATTAATAAGACAGTGATACATCTCAAAAAGTTCACTAGAAAAACTGTGAACCTGCGCCCACCTGGCACACGATCAATGATCGGCCCAATAAACGGAGCAACAACAGCAAATGGGGCAAGACTTATCGCTAGAAATAACAAAACTTTGCTACGAGCAGCATCTGGATCAATAGAGAGAAATAACGAATCGGCAAGAGCAATCGCAAACGATGCTTCGCCACATGCAATAAGTGCATGCACTCGTCCGAGCCGCATAAGCGGTGAAGCTGGGGCGAGGCCTGATTTAAATAATGCTATGAAACCATTTTCTCGTATTTATAACCAAGTCCGCGGATGGTTACTACAAGTCGTGGATCTGCAGGTTCTTGTTCAATCTTTGCCCGTAACCGCTTGATATGCACATCCAACGTTTTGGTATCACCAAAATAATCAGTGCCCCAAACACGGTCAATCAGAGTTTCTCTGGTTAATACTCGACCAGCATTAGACATCAGAATATAGAGCAACTCAAATTCTTTTAACGGAAGCTTGGTCACTACACCACGAATCGAAACAATATGTTGTTCAGGATCGATAGAAACTGCACCGATCGCAACTCTGCCGATGCCAGCTATGTCTTCTTCGCTATTTGAAAGAGCTCCGCGACGAAGCGCGGCACGCAAACGTGCAACAAGTTCTCGAAGTCGATACGGCTTCGTGATGTAGTCATCGGCACCCACCTCAAGACCCACTACTGTGTCAATTTCGGCGCCCTTGGCTGAGACCATGATGATTGGCACCGTACTCTTTTTGCGAATTTCCCGACAAACATCTGTTCCAGAAACTTTTGGCAACATAACATCTAACAACACTGCATCTGGCCGTACCGAATCAAAAACAGCGAGTGCTTCAGCGCCGTCACGCGCGACCTCGACGCGAAAACCTTCACGTTTCAGACCAACCTGTAACGCCTCGATAAATGATTCTTCGTCGTCTACAACCAAAATTGTTGGTAACGAATTATTTATGCTCATGTTAGGGCTCCTAAATCGTCAACTAAATCTGGAGCGGGTTTTACTGACACTTGAGGCAATCGAATTGTAAATGTTGAGCCCATTCCCTCTTCGGAAACAACTTCGATCGAGCCGCCATGCTCTAAAACGATGTGTCTAACTATTGACAGACCTAAACCAGTTCCACCTGTCACTCGACTTCGTGCTTTATCGACTCGGTAAAACCGTTCAAAAATTCTTTTTTGATCATGTTCAGCAATTCCTATTCCATGATCAATTACATTAATGACAATTTTGTTGCCTAGAACCAAACTTTCAACCGATACATCGCTGCCAGACTCACTGTACTTAATTGCGTTCTCAATCAGATTGGAGAATGCTGAAACAAGTTGAGATCTTTCACCTTGCACAAAAAAATCACCTGCATTAGTAAGAGATAAATTCAGACCCTGCCGTTTGGCTGAATGTTGGTGGGTACTTACCACCTCTACCAACACATGGCCCAGGTTGATATTGGTCCAATCTTCTGTTCCACCAAATTCAAGGCGAGAAAGATCTAAGAGGTCATCAACAATCCGCGACATGCGATGTGACTCAGTGACAATTCTTTCTGCAAGTCGCCAAACCACCTCAGTCTCAGTCTCGCCAGTCAAAGAATCTGCAAGTGCTGCAATAGCACCAATTGGAGTTTTAAGTTCGTGACTCAGATTTGCAACAAAATCTGTCTGAACAGTCTCAATTCGTAACTTTTCTGTGACATCTTCAATCGTCACAATTATGCTTTGGCTACTTAATTTCTCGCCATGGATTCTAAAAAATCTCGTTGTGCCAGCTACCGCTTCGAACACTCGATTACCGAGACCTAATTGTTGAACATGAGCGACCATTTCGTCTAATGCTTGATCTACTAAAATATCTACATATCGCACTCCGGTCATTGAAGATGCGGCTTTGTTTTTTGAGCGACGATTATTTTTAGAATCAACAAATAGAACACCAATTGCAAAGACATCGAGGATGTCCATCAGCTGCGAGGTCGAATCTTCGGTAACTATCTTTTCAAGAGATGTATCTTGACTGAGTACAGTCTGAATTTCGTTTTTTGAACGTCTTGAAATGAAAAAAGCGATTAACGCCGAAATACATGCGCCTAAAATAAAGAAAAAGAACTGCATGTTAAAAACTTGACTCAATTCTGCTCAGAAATTCTTAGTGTCTCTCCGGTCTCGTCTTCAACTCTGGCTTTGTAACGGTTGATGCCATCACGCTCACGCACCCAGCCCGTCACGATGAAACGAGTTTTTTCGCTGACGTTTACCGCATGATCACCAATGCGCTCATAAAACCGAGCAACAACTGCTAACTGCACCGCGACTTGAAGATCAATTTTTAAATTAGAGTGAGATTCGAAAATTTGCTGAATGAATTGACGATGCAAACTATCTAGATACGAATCCATATCATCAATCGCTGCAGCTTTAGCAGCATCATTTTCTTCAAATGCTTCCATTGTTGCTGCGAAAAGGTTTTGAGCTTGTTCACTCATCTTAGAAATGACACCACGCAAAATTGGGTCAATATCATGTCCATAAATGCGTCGCGCCGCTTTGCAAATGTTGACAACGAGATCTGCTGAACGCTCAAGTTCTCCTGCAATCTTTATTATTGAAACAGTTTGTCGAAGATCAGCAGCCACTGGAGACTGCAGTGCCAAAATTTCAAAGCACGATGCCTCGAGCATCGATGCACGACCATCAAACTCGTCATCGGCCTGAACTAAATAGTCGGCACCCTCAAGATCACCACTAAGCAAAATCGCCGTGGCTCTTGGTATTGCCTCAGTTAGAGTTGCTCCAAGACGAATTACTTCTGCACGGGCATTTTCGAGATCGTTGTGAAAATTTTTGCGAATTTCAACCATAAATAACACCTCTATTTCGTCTAATTTTTAGGTCTCCACAAACAACCGTTTGCATTTGCTGATCTAACAATAACGGTAGCCCCGAGATGGTTAACTCTTGTTGTCTAATTAGTGACACCCAAGTGAACAAATTTGACAATCACCGTAATTGGGTGGCTAAAACCCATTCGTGCAAACGTTGTTGCGCATCGCCTGCATGCTCTTCAATGGCATGCTTTGTCCACTTATTGTCACTACCAAGTTCAAAGTGCTTGCTCTTATCTTCTAACAAGAAACCAAGGACCTTATCTAGCCAAGCGCGGTGCTTTGGATGCGTCAGCGGAACCAAAACTTCAACTCGACCATCTAAATTGCGACCCATTAAATCGGCTGAACCAATTAAGTGCAGCGGCGATTTGTCATCAAAGCCATGATCAAATCTATATATCCGAGAATGCTCAAGATACCGACCAAGAACGCTGCGCACGGTTATGTTCTCTGACATGCCAGGCACTCCTGCACGAAGGCAGCAAATTCCACGAACAATTAAATCAATTTTGACGCCAGCGCCACTCGCTAGATATAAGGCATCAATGATTGCCGGATCAGAAATAGAGTTGAGCTTCAGCGTTATCCGACCAGCCTCTTTAAAAGTTGCTTCGCGATGAATAAGTTCGAGAATTCTCGGACGCAACTGGTGAGGAGCAACAAATAGTCGCAAATAGTCTGGCTCCTTGGCATAACCAGTTAAATAATTAAATAATTCAGTTACGTCTGCACCAATTGACTCTTCACAGGTGAAAAACCCGATGTCTTCATAAACTCTTGCAGTAGTTGAGTTGTAGTTACCCGTGCCGATATGCACATATCTACGCATCTGGTCATTGTCTTCACGCACGACCAAAATGCATTTCGAGTGAGTCTTCAAACCCACGATCCCATAAGTTACGTGCACTCCCGCATATTCAAGTTCTTTCGCCCAAGCGATATTGCGGGCTTCGTCAAAACGTGCTTTGATCTCAAGCACAACAGCGATTTGTTTGCCAGACTCAGCTGCCCGAACTAAATGTTTTGCAATTGAAGAATCACCAGAGGTGCGATACAAAGTCATTTTGATTGAATGCACCTTCGGGTCGTTGGCCGCCTGCTCTACGAAGGCTTCTACCGAAGATGTGAAAGATTCATGGGGGTGATGTACTAGCAGTTGTCGCTCACGAATAACTTGAAAAATACTTTGACTATTGAATTGAGCAGCCGCAAGACGACCAGCAGTTAACGGGGGCCAGGCTTGATAACGCAAAGCAGAAATATCTAGTGACGCCAGCTGGTTGAGTGCGTTCATCTCGATAATGCCTCGATGATAAGTCACATCATCTGGCTCAAGTTCTAATTCTTGACACATTAAATCAAGAACGTCCTTATCTGTTCCATAAGGAACCTCAATTCTTACTGCCCGACCAAATCTTCGGCGACGCAACTCCATTTCGACGGCTGCCAACAAATCTTCAGCGTCTTCATCGTCTAGCGACAGGTCTGCATTGCGGGTAACACGAAAAACAAAACACTGTTCGATTGTCATGCCTTGAAACAGACGCGAAAGATTTGCCGAGATTACTTCTTCAAGTAATACGAAACGGTTTGCTGTGCCTACTCGCATGAACCTTGGCAGATTTTTAGGAATCTTTAATCGAGCGAATCTCTGTTCGCCCGAATTTGGGTCACGGGCGATCACCGCCAAATTCAGTGCAAGGTTAGAGATATAAGGAAACGGATGAGCAGGATCAACGGCAAGTGGCGTCAATACCGGAAAAATTCTTTGATCAAATTCAGATGACATTTTTGTTTTTTCACGCACAGATAGTTGTGACCAACTAGCGATATGAACACCAGCTACCTTGAGTTGGGGCAGTAAATCTTTAGCCCAAGTCTGATCTTGTCGGCGAATAAAATCTTGCGTGCGTATTTTTATCTCTCGAAGTTGCTCTAATGGTGTTCGGCCATCGGGTGTCTTGGCTGAAATGTCTCCAGCAACCTGGTCTTTAAGTGCCGCAACTCGAATTTGATAAAACTCATCTAAATTTGAAGAGCAAATCGCCAAAAAACGACAACGCTCGAGCAGTGGAATATTTTTGTCGGTAGTGAGTTCTAAAACACGATCGTTGAAGTCGAGCCAACTAAGTTCACGATTAATAAATCTAGATTCAAGATCCATAGCAGTGAATTCTTGAAAACTGTTTATTCGGTTGGTGCCGCTGTTTCAACAGGTGCAATATTGGCAGTTGAAGCAGTATTTGCATCGGCGGCAACTGGGTAACCGAGCTCCCATTCAATGCTGATTCGTTCACGCTCAGCATCTTTGCTGACCCGTTCTTGATTTCGTCGAAACTGAGGATCATTGCGTGGCAAGAGAATTAGTCGAGCCAGAACTCTTGCACGAAAATCTTCAAGTAGGTTCTGATCGCCGTAGTCGCCGTAGACCTCCCAATGAGGTGAAACCGAACCTAAATAGACGATTCGAGCGTGCCCGCGCGGTGGCTCGTTGAGAGTTGTTGGTTCTGCAAAGTTCGTCATATTGGGCCTCGTTTCTTTTTTGAATCCTACCGTCAAACCAACCCGTTCTAAGATAAGTAATCATGGGGTCAAAGTCTGAACCAATTATTGCCGCACTTGACGTAGGCACAAATAGTTTTCACTTAGTCGTCGCAAAACCAGTCGAAACTGGCTTTGAAATTATCACCAGTGAGAAAGAAGTGATCAGACTCGGTCACGGTGCAGGTGATATGAAACAACTTGAATCAGATGCAATGGACCGCGGAATCGCATCACTTAAACGAATGCGAGAAATCGCCACGGTTCACAAAGCCGAATTAAGAGCAGTTGCGACGAGTGCAGTTCGTGAAGCTCAAAATCGTAACGAATTTATAAAACGAGCCCGAAAAGAAGCCGGGGTCGAAATTGAGGTTGTCTCTGGAATCGAAGAAGCACGACTTATCCACCTCGGAGTACTTCACGCAATCGGAATTGGCGACCAGCCCATGCTGCTATGCGATATTGGTGGAGGCTCGACCGAAGTAGTGCTTGCTGCTGGTGAAGACATCTTTCTTTCGCGCAGTTTCAAACTCGGGGCCGTTCGACTGACCGACAGATTTTTTAGAACAGATGCGCTTCACCCGAGCGCTATGAGTAGTTGTCGCAAATTCGTACGCTCAATGTTGGCGACAATTCAACCAGAGGTACAAGAACTAAGTTTTGAAGTAGCGGTTGGTTCTTCAGGAACTGTAGAGGCCATTGCCAAGCTGATAATGCAACAGAATAAACAAACCGAGCCAAAATCTTTTAACCGTTACGAGTTTGCATCAGAAGATATAACCAAGGTACTTAACCTGCTGGCTGATGTACCAACTGTTAAACAACGTGAAAAAATATTTAACCTAGAGCCTTCTCGTGCCGACATCATTTTGGCAGGTGCTGTAATTTTAGAAGGAATCGCATTGTCATTTGGTGTCACGAAATTTATGTATTCAGATTATGCATTGCGTGAAGGCGTGCTTTTTGACACTTTGCAACGCCGGGACATGCTTAATCATCCTGAAGGTATAGATCCGGCGATGCACAGCGTTCGACAACTCGCAGATCGGTGCGATGATCGACCGGTTCACGCCGCAAATGTCGCAAAAATTGCCCTATCACTCTTCGAAAACCTACAAAAGAGGTTAAATCTTGATGCATCGTGTCGTCGCTATCTAGAAGCAGCAGCACTGCTCGCAAATGTTGGCGTAGTCGTGTCACATTCGAAACACCACCTGCATTCTTATTATGTAATTCGCAACTCAGAACTTGTAGGTCTCACCGATCGTGAGATCGAACTGATCGCACAAATTGCTCGTTATCACCGCAAAAGTGTCCCCAAGCCGACACATCCAGAATTCGCACAGCTACTCGAATCAGACCAACACATTGTGCGATCTCTCGCAGCAATATTGCGAATTGCTATCGGTCTTGATCGCACTCAAGATGGGCGAATCAAAAAAGTCACTGTCAGATCAGAAGATGAACAGTTGCTGATTTACGTTAAGGCCTCAGCAAAACATGATTTAGAACTTAACTTGTATGCCGCTAACGAGCGACGTGGTTTGCTTGGCGATCTGCTTCAAACCAAAGTCAAAATTCTCGCGAGTGAATAGAACTAAGCACACCAATTAGTGGCGTAGCCGAAAACTATTTTGAATCGGTTTTTGGAGTATCGTCTTTTTTTGCTTCGGCAGCACCTTCAGCAAGACCCTTTTTGAGTTCGCTTTGAGCCTTGCCTAAGTTTCGAGCAATATTCGGAAGGCGCTTGCCACCGAATAGCACTACTACAAGCAAAATGATGATCCAGATTTCAGGTCCGTTGAACATACGACAACTCTAGCATCGGTACCCAAAAATGCGCTAGGCATTACAGATGCTGGAATGCGTAATAAATATCAGTGAGGGTCGACGACTTGACGTAATCAATGAGATTCGAAGCACTCTTGGGCACGACGTTCTAGATGTTCACAGCGACTATCACCACCACCGCAGTGTGTTCACAATCGTTGGTGCTAATACTCCTCACAAACTTGCCGAACTAAGCGCACGAGCCTTTGATCTAAACAAACATATTGGCGTGCACCCAAGGATCGGGATTATCGATGTAGTGCCGTTTGTGCCACTTGAAGATTCGACTATTGAACAAGCAATTACCGCGCGAAACGAATTCGCGCAGTACGCAGCAACCACACTAAATATTCCGAGTTTTGTATATGGCCCAGAACGGGATTTACCAGAAATCCGTAAACGAGCATTTATCGATCTGCAGCCAGACTTCGGGTCAATGAAAGCCCATCCAACTGCTGGGGCAATTTGCGTTGGCGCAAGACAAATTCTCGTGGCCTATAACGTTTGGCTGAAAAATTCAACAATTGAAGATGGTCGGCGAATAGCCCGCGAACTGCGTAGTCGCGAAGTGCGCACACTGGGCTTAAAACTCGGCGATGAAATTCAGATCAGCATGAACTTGATTGCCCCGGACGCCGTTGGACCGGCATTCGTTTTCGACGAAATCGCTAAACGGGCCGACATTGATCGAGCTGAGCTAGTCGGTTTAGCTCCTGCCAGAGTTCTTACTCAAATTGCAAAATCGCGCTGGGATGAATTGGATTTAAGTAAAGAAAAAACCATTGAATGGTGCTTGGCCGCACGCAATCGTGCGCTACAAAATCTTGATTGAAAACTAAAACTAGTTAATTAGGCAGTCGCGGTATTGCGATTGCCCTGAGCGCGTTGACGACGCAAACGGCGACGCTCTCGCTCAGATAGTCCGCCCCAGATGCCGAATTTCTCGCCATTTTCAAGGGCATATTCAAGACAGTCGTTCTTGACAACACATCCACGACAAACCTCTTTGGCTTCACGAGTTGATGCACCACGCTCTGGAAAAAATAAATCTGGGTCAACACCGAGACAATTCGCTTCGTCTTGCCACGCATGGTCATTGCCAAGCGTTATGTGTTTGCGACCGTCCAATTAAAGCTCCTCCCCATCGATCCGTCTACCAACGCGGGGGCGCTAACAACGGTGTAACTACAACCATGTCATTATGCCAAATATTCATAGAAAAAGCAAATGTTACCTAGCTTTTGCAGTTCGGCTTCCGTGCCGTGAAAGTTGCCGCTTGTGTTCGATGAAGTCAACCAACAAATATTCACCAAGATTTTCTGGACTTGTAAAAAAGGCTCGACCCTTATTAATAGCCGTAATTTGCTCAATAAAGGCTTGCAATGCATGTGATGCATCCAACATAAAAGTGTTAATACGAACGCCTTCGCGGGTGGCACGCATGACTTCACTTAAGGTTGCTTCGATCGTTTCGCGCACAGGTGGATAGTTAAAAAACACATCCCCCGATTTAGAAATATGTGCTGTTGGCTCACCATCGGTGATCATAATTATTTGCTTCGTACCAGTTTGACGGGACAACATTTTGCGAGCCAACATGAACCCGTGCTGCATATTGGTGCCATAAACAAAATCCCAAGAAACTTCGGGTAATTGCTGTGGGGTCAACTCGCGCGCCACTTCGCTAAAACCAACAATCCCAAGATAGTCACGCGGAAATTGGGTACTCATTAGCGAATGTAGCGCCATCGCAACTTTCTTTGCAGGTAAAAAATAATCACGCATCGGCATTGACAACGAAAGATCAAGCATTAACACGGTTGAAGATCTTGTTAAATGTTCTGTCTGTTCTATTTCAAAATCATCGGCAGACAACTTAATTGGCACCGTTGCACCTTGCCGTTGCAATGCATTGCGCAAAGTTCGTTGCAGATCTAGTTGAAATGGATCACCGTATTCGTAAGGCTTTGTGTCGTAGGTTCGCTCATGTCCGACGCCCAGGCGCTCAACTTGGTGCTGACCAAGGCGATCTTTCTCAAGCGCCCCAAAAACATCACGCAACGCATTCGCACCAATTTTGCGCAAGCCACTGGGTGTGAGTTCGAGTTTTCCCTCGACTTGATCGATCAGCCCAGCATCTTTCAATTTTTTTGTTAATTGAGCCATTTGTTGCAGCGATTTGGCCGCATCCTCACCCAACATCTCACGAACACGATCTAAATCGGCTTCAGCCAAGGCGGTCGGTGAGGAAGCATTGCGCAAGAGGTTGTCTAATTGATCAAGATCACCAAGTTCTTGCATCGACTGCATCGCTTCACCGAAACCCATTGGGTCATTGCCAGTGAATTCATGCGATTGACCCCACCCTTTTTGAGGAAACATGCCCTGCAACTTTTGCGCTAGTTGATCCATCTGCCAGCGCAAATCCATGTCATCTAACAGCTTTTCGCTGAGTTGACGCATCTGTTCGCGCTGTTCTGGCGTCATTGAGTTCAACATTGCTTGGGCGTTTGCCATGCGTTGCGCCATAATTTCGAGTAACTCGTCAAGAGTTTGCGGATTCTCGGGGAAAAAATCACCAAATTTTTCCATGAATTGTGCAAATGCCGGCTCTTCGCCACGTTCTCGAGATTCAAGCATTTCGTTTAGCGCCGCCATCATGTCTTTCATTCGCTGCATATCTTCTGGTGTTAGCTGTTCGACTGCCCCAGACATCTGGTCAAGCATCTGTTGCATCATCTGCTGACGCAGTTTTTCGAGCAGCGCTTCAAATCGTTGTCTTGCTTCGGCTGATTGAAAATCGTAATGTTCAAGTTCGCTTATCTTGCCGGCAAGATCACTCGGCAACATATCAAGACGAAAATTATGTTCTTGTGCAGATTCTTTGGCTACATCTATCCGCCGTTGATCGCCAGATTTTTCTGCGGCTTTAAGTGCTTCATCTATTTCGTGCCGCTCTTCGTCGACGAGATCGTCAAGTTCGGCCGCAATCTCGCTATACACGCCACCAAGATCGCCGCGATCTTTTATTTCTTCACGACGCTCGCGCAAGCGCTGCATCATTTCGCGAAGACCCATTAATTGTTCGCCACGCTCGTTTTTCATTCCTTCTTGCATCAAACGACGTAACGCCGCATTGACATCACCGTGATAAAGAAGATCGTCGGTTATTTCATCGACGATGCTCTGTGCATCAAACTCAAAACCGCGTTGAGTTCCATCCCAACGCGAATAGTTGAAGCGACTAGTCACAAGCGCACGCTAGTACCGAGAGCCGTAGACTGATAACTCGTATGAGATTTCCTCGGACATTCATTTTCGTAGATCTTTCTGGGTTTACGAATTACATGGAAACCAATGGTGACCGCAAGGCAACAACATTGCTGGCTGAGTTTCGTGCTGTCGCCAGGGCAATCGCTTCAGAGCGTGGCGTGCGAATCGATAAATTTCTTGGTGATGGTCTGATGGCCGTAGCAGTTGAGCAAATTGAAGGAATCACGTTTGCTATGGAGCTTGATCGCCGTGCAGAAACAGTTTGCGCGCCACTAAAACTGCGCATCGGCATTGCGACAGGCGACACGATGTTGTTTGAAGGCGACGATTACATCGGCCCTGCGCCAAACTTGGCCGCCCGACTTTGTGACGAGGCTGCTGGTATTGGCGTGTTGATTCCAACTGATCACATAATTGTGCTTCCGCTTGGGGTTAAAACTCAAGCGCATACAGCAATCAAACTGCACGGATTTGCTGATCCTGTTGAAGTTGCTGTGCTCGTAGGTCAACCGGTGCTTGCTGAACGGCAAGACACAAGTGAAATCTGGGCTCAACGACCAGTTATAAATTAGTTTTTCGCTCGATAAACCGCTCGTTGCGCAGTTGAGTCTTTGTTCAATCGTTTCGAAAGGTGTAAACCTTCGAGTACAAACTCAATTGCACTTGCTATCACTGCCGGAGATTCGTCACCGTTTATAAGACCGTTCACCGCAGTGCGCAATGCTGGCATTTTTTCTAGCAAAACTACATAATCAGCTGATGCAATGTCTTCTCCGGTTTGCACAACAACACCTTCACTAAATTCTTCTGCAACTTGACGAAGATTCTCTAAATTGCTGTGTTGTTTAAACACTTGCAACACTGCACCACGCACGAGTTGCTGAAAAATTTGGCTCTCGCGGCCATCTTCAACAGCGTCAATTTCGATTTTGCCAGCAGTCGATGCAGCGAGTGCATCGAGATCGCTAACTCGCGGAGCGACGTCAGTTTCACCTGCATGCAACGCACGACGCACAGCATTGGCGCACAACAACTCTTGATTGCTTGTAGTTAACCGAACACTCACGCCACTGCGTTGATTGACTTGACTATTTGCGCGAGCGAGATGACTGACCGTGGCAATAATTTCTTCCATGAACCTTGGAGTTCGCACTTGAACTGCGCCGATACTTGCTGGGCGCGATTCTTGGCGTACAACCGCAATTTCTGTATCAATGTCAAGCGGATAATGAGTACGAATTTGACTGCCAAAACGATCTTTGAGCGGAGTAATAATTCGTCCGCGATTTGTGTAATCGTCTGGATTAGCCGAAGCCACCAACATAATGTCTAGTGGTAAACGAATTTTGTAACCACGAACTTGGATATCACGTTCTTCAAGAACGTTAAGTAAGCCGACTTGAATTCGCTCGGAGAGATCTGGCAATTCGTTGATTGCAAAAATTCCACGATTGCAACGCGGTACTAACCCATAATGCAAAGTCAATTCGTCACTCAGATAGCGACCTTCGGCAACTTTGATTGGATCAACTTCGCCAATCAAGTCGGCAATTGATGTGTCTGGAGTTGCAAGCTTTTCTCCGTAACGCATGCTTCTATGTACCCACGAAATTTGTGTGGCATCGCCATGTTGTGCAACCAACTCGCGTGATTGACGTGAAACTGGCGCATATGGGTCATCATTGATTTCGCTTCCAGCGACAATCGGCATCCATTCGTCGAGCAAAAAAATTAGTGAACGAATGATTCGTGTCTTGGCTTGACCGCGTTCACCAAGAAACACGATGTCGTGACCTGCGAGTAATGCATTCTCAAGTTGAGGCATCACTGTTTCTTCAAAACCAAGAACGCCAGAAAATAATTCTTCTCCAGCGGTTATCCGCACTACGGCATTTTTGCGAATTTCTTCTTTAACACTTTGCGACTTCCAACCTGATTTCTTTAATTCGCCCAGAGTTTTTGCAAGATTTGAAGGAGGCACGAGATCGGTCATAAGCACGACATTAGTTGGATTGCTTCAATTTCAACTAGCCCAA
>JAEMRY010000028.1 GCA_016463105.1 Ilumatobacteraceae bacterium
CGCACCGGAAACTTAACGACACCTTGCAACGCTTCAATGTCACCAAGATTTATTGACTCGTCAACGGTCTCTGATTCACTAGTCAACGTCATCATATGTTTAAATCGCTGCACGAATGCCTGCACTTGCGCGACAGTTTTGCCTTTTACGGCAACAGTCATCATCGAAGTTGAACTTTGACTTATCGAGCAACCTTGCCCTGAGAATTTGACATCCCGCACAATGCCGTCGGCAACATCTAAATAAATACGAATGTCATCGCCGCATAACGGATTGTTTCCTTCGCTATAAACGGCCGGAGGTGGCAACTCGCCACGATTGCGCGGCGTTCTGTAATGATCAAGAATTATTTCTCGATAAAGATCGTCAATACCAGGCATGTTTCCTCGTTTGTACCCGTCTACCTAAAAGATATCCGAAGCAGAGTCAAGCGCATCGGCAAGGGTGTCGGCATCTGCCGTCGTGTTATAAAGATAAAAACTCGCCCTAGTTGTTGCATTGGCGCCGATGATCTTCATCAAAGGCTTTGCGCAGTGATGCCCCGCGCGCACACAAACATTTGACTGATCCAAAATTTGACTGATGTCATGCGGATGTATGCCTCGGAAAGCAAAACTAAATGTTGCCCCACGCAGTTCTGGGTTGCGTGGCCCATGAATTGTGATGTCATCACCAAATCGATTTGTTAACAGATCAAGCACATAACTAGACATAGCGATTTCGTGCTGACGCACATTCGCCATGCCGATTTTTGTAAGGTATTCGACAGCCGCACCCAAGCCAACAACTTCAGCAATTGGTGGCGTGCCTGCTTCGAATTTTGCTGGTAACTCTGCACAAGTAAAACCGTCCAAACGAACATCAGTGATCATGTTGCCGCCACCTAAAAACGGTGGCATCGCTTCAAGCAAAGCTTCACGACCCCACAAAACACCAACACCCGACGGCCCACACATTTTGTGACCAGAAAAAGTTGCAAAGTCTGCGCCCCACGACTGAACATCGGTCGGCGAGTGTGGCACCGACTGGCATGCATCAACAATTGCAATAGCACCTGCAGCATGAGCCGCTGCGCAAAGTTTTTCGACTGGGTTAATTGTGCCGAGCACATTTGACATTGAAGTAAATGAAAACACTTTGACACCGGATAGCAAACTTGTTAGTGAAGTTAAATCAAGTTGAAAATCGCTGGTCAATGGCACCCACCGCAGTTCAATCCCGAGTTCCTGTTGCAACATTTGCCACGGCACGATGTTCGCGTGGTGCTCCATATGTGTGAGCAACACGACATCTCCTGTTTTCAGGTTTGCTCGACCCCACGAATGAACGATTAAATTCAACGCTTCGGTTGCATTTTTTGTGAACACAATTTCAAGCGAACTATTTGCATTAATGAATTTCGCCACGGCCGAGCGCGCACCTTCATACTGCTCAGTTGCGTTCGCCGCCAGGGTGTATGCACTGCGATTAATCGGTGCGTATGACTCGCGCATAAAATTCGCCATTGCGTCGATCACCATGCTCGGCTTTTGCGAAGTATTCGCGCTATCTAGATAGACAAGTGGCTTGCCGTCGATCTGTTTTGCCAACAGCGGAAAGTCGCGGCGAATCACGGCCGAATCAAATGACATTTTATGACTCGCTTCGGTAGGCGTCGTAACCATTTTTCTCAAGTTCAGTAGCAAGCTCCATGCCACCTGATTTAACAATTCGACCGTCAATCAAAATGTGCACAAAGTCTGGCTTCACTTCGTCGAGCAAGCGCTGATAGTGGGTGATTAACACAATGCCGAGACTTGGTCGATCTCGACGCACTTCTTGAATGCCTTGGGCGACGATTCGCAGCGCGTCAATGTCTAAACCAGAATCAGTTTCATCGAGAATCGCGAGTTCTGGTTCAAGAATCGCCATCTGCATTATTTCGTTGCGCTTTTTTTCGCCACCCGAGAAACCTTCGTTGAGATAACGATCCACAAATGACGAATCCATGCCTAGGCGTTTCATCCAACTAATTATTGAAAGTCGCAACTCAAGAACCGACAAGTCAATACCTTTTCGCGCCGACAATGACTGACGCAAAAACTGAATCACTGAGACGCCAGCAATTTCTTGCGGATACTGAAACGCGAGAAATATTCCGGCTTTGGCACGCACATCAGTTGGCCACAATGTGATGTCTTCACCTTTATAAAACAAACGACCTTGCGTCACTTCGTATTCTGGTGCACCAAGCAAAGTCGTTGCCAAAGTTGATTTGCCTGAACCGTTCGGGCCCATGATCGCGTGAACTTCACCCGTGTTTACTGTCAGCGAAATACCGCGCAGAATTTTCGTATCTGCCTCAGTTGGTTTGGCATGAAGATTGTCAATGCGAAAGAGTTCGCTCACCTAAATAAGTGTAATTGCGCACCAAGTAATTTGCACTATGGCGATAGTAGAAATCAATTATTTACCAACCCCGTGCGACCCATTGCGCTAGTTGAGGTCGTTCAGCGCCAATGGTTGTGTCAAGTCCATGCCCAGGTAAGACAATTGTCTCAGCAGGAAACGTGAATAATTTATTATCAATCGAACTAATGATTGTTTGAAAATCTCCACCATCAAGTTTTGTGTTGCCAGGTCCACCCGGAAACAAAGTGTCACCCGTAAACAGCAATGGGGTATTAGCAACCGAAAACGAAATAGATCCCTCGGTGTGTCCAGGGTTGTGTATCGCATGCAAACGCAAATCGCCAACTTCAATGATTTCGGCGTCATCAATAAAAACGTCGTAGCCAACATCTTTTAGTCGTGGCGCGTCAGCGGCCGTTACTGCAACTTCGTAACCGGCTTCTCGCAATGCAGGAATCGCCTGAATGTGATCCCAATGACCATGAGTCTCGAGAACGCGTTTTACGCCGAGTCTTTTACATAGTGTCAAGAGTTGCTCATGTTCATTGGCTGCGTCTATCAAAACAGCATCACCTGTCTGGCGACACCGCACGACGAATACATTGTTGTCAAACGGCCCAACGACAACTTTGTGCACCTCAACGCTGGCATCGCGCCAGTGCAAGGTCGGATCTTGAAACCCACTAGTTTCTGTCCGATTTGTCATATATAACAAGTATCTCAGTTCATGAGCAGATCTCTCCGATTAGTGCAAAAGGCCTTTGCGCTGGCAAGATATATCCCATGAACTTTGCCTTTACAGAAGAACAAGAAGAGCTCCGCAAAACAGTCCGCGCATTTTTGGATGCCAAGTCTCCCGAGACTGCCGTCCGCGAACAAATGGAAACGGTGAATGGTTTCGATCCAGCCGTGTGGGCACAAATGGGTTCGCAAATGGGATTGATGGGAATTCACATCCCAGAAGAATTCGGTGGCATGGGATTTACCTACATCGAGTTGGGTGTTGTACTCGAAGAAATGGGTCGCTCATTGCTTTGTGCGCCGTTCTTCTCGACAGTTGTTTTGGCTGCAAACACTTTGTTGCAGTCGGGCGACGATGCAGCAAAGAAAAAATATCTTCCTGGCATCGCGAGTGGCGAGACAACAGCGACGCTTGCATCTGTTGAGCCCTCGGGCAAATGGGATGAAGCAGGCATCACGATGAAAGCAAAAGGATCAGGTTCAAGTTTTACTTTGTCCGGCACAAAAATGTTCGTGCTTGACGGACACACAGCTTCGATGATTATCGTTTCGGCACTCACATCAAAAGGTGTGTCGCTATTCGCTGTTGATGGAAACGCAAAAGGCTTGACTCGAACTGCGCTTTCGACGATGGATCAAACACGCAAACAAGCCAAACTCGAATTCTCTGATGTTGCAGCAACTTTGATCGGCATAGAAGGCAAGGGATGGGATGTTCTATCTCGCGTCAATGACCTTGTTGTTGTCGCACTCGCCGCAGAGCAAGTCGGTGGCGCACAAAAAGTTCTCGACATGGCAGTCGAGTACGCAAAAGTTCGTGTTCAGTTCGGCAGGCCAATCGGATCTTTTCAAGCAATCAAGCACAAGTGTGCCGACATGTTGCTCGAAGTTGAATCTGCAAAGTCTGCTGCTTATTACGGCATGTGGTGTGCAAGTGAAATGAATGAAGAATTGCCATCAGTGGCGTCATTGTCGAAGGCGTATTGCTCAGAGGCCTACTTTCATGCGGCTGCCGAGAACATTCAGATTCACGGTGGAATTGGTTTCACTTGGGAGCATCCAGCGCACCTCTACTTCAAGCGCGCCAAGTCAAGTGAGTTGCTTTTTGGAGATCCGACTTACCATCGTGAACTTCTTGCGCAACGCATCGGCATCTAGAACTAGCGTCACCGCATGTCGGCGGTATTAATCGTTGCAATAATTTTTACGACTCTACTCGTATTTATAATTGCCGCAGTAACAGTCGGTCGCGAATCTCGACGTCTTGATAGCTTTGCGCCGCGCGCTGTCTATGAACTCGAGCAAGCCACAAAATTTGTCGCAGATCGTCTTCCGAAAGATACGCAGGCGCGCTTGACTTTTGAAGAATTACGCAAGTTGCTCGTATTTCATATGCGTTGGATGCACCAGCAAGGCTTGCAGCCAGCCGGGGTAATAGAGCGGCGTCAAGACATTGCCGAAGAGATAGTGATTAACGAAGAAACTGTTGCTGCCTATCTTTTAGGTGCGGCCGAGCAAAACAGAATAGAAATATTGGATGATGTAGACGTTGTTCACGTCGTGCAAGCGCACTTAGATTATTTTGATGCAATTGGCGCAGTCGGGCCAACAGTTAACAACTAAATAGCAAGCGCCTCGTTCATCGAGCGTTTTGAAGTTGAATCGGTTTTCCAAATATTTGTATAGCGCTGCAGACGTGGGTTGAAATAAGGGTCATCATCCAGCACTGATCCCCATCTGGCACCAAGTTTGCCGACTTCAGCGTCAACTCGTTTAGCAATTCTGGTTTTTGATTCAAAATGAAATAGGTGAGCGTGCGGTGTGAAGACTGCCCGATAACCGGCAAGTTGCACTTTCAAACAGAAGTCAATGTCGTTCCAGTTGCCAGGAAAGCCAAGGCACAATCCACCGACTTCTTCAAACACATCACGGCGAATAAGCATGCAGGCAGCAATCAAACTTGAAGCTTCACGTTGCACTCGCAGCAAGTTCTGTGGTCCAGAAGTTTCAGGGTTACGTGCACGATAAAGATCTGTTGGGTCTGGACTAAAAATATGTCCGGCGCTTTGAATTGTCGAGTCTTCAAATAGCAACATCGGTCCAACAACTCCAACTTGAGGGTCGTTAAATAACGAGACCATAATTTCGAGAGCATCAGCCGTGATTATCTCAGTGTCGTCGTTAAGCAACAGAATCAGATCTGAATCACACGACATTGCGCCGAGGTTATTTTTCTCGGCAAAGTTAAATGGTCGGTCATAATTAAGTACTTGCAATCGCGCACCGCCGATATTTTGCAGCGTTTCAATCACAGTGGCTGGTGTCGGGGTGTCGGCCACAACAACAACATGAAAGTTCTGATATGTCGATTTTTCGAACAGACTGCGCACTGCTTCAACCACCAATACGCGCTCTTGCCCGAAAACTTCTGCTGATGTGCCTCGAGTTGCGACGATCACCCCAACGCTTGGTTGTTTGGTTAGGCGTCGACGCACGTACACGCTTGGAACCGAAGCGTCGAGTTCGCAATCTGCATCAATATTTTGTCGCTGACAATGTTCAACAACTGCGTGTAGCGATGCAGATGGTCGAGAATCGCTCGACTTAGCGATAGTCAATACTGCAGCCAGTCGCGAGACAGCTTTTGCATTCTCGCTCAGCCGTAAAGCGCGATCATGCGGGTGGCGCAAAACAAGATCATTGAGTCCGCCACTATTAACGACGAGATCAGAACGCGCAATTAAGGTTTCACCGACGTAGCAATGCGCGCGCAAACGTTCTGGCGACCATCCTGGGCGGCGAGCAAAACTAATCGGCTCTGATTTATCGTCTGTTGGATGCCCTGAGTCACCGTAAAGCAAATCAACTTGCGGTTGTGCTGCCAGAAATTCGTTTGCAACCAATAGCGATTCGCGTTGCAGGCCGTCACCTGCCTCGAGAAACACCACCAAGTCAATTTGTGACAGCTCAACAGCCTCGGTTACTACTCGCACTCGACCAAACGAAAATCGTCTTTGTAACTTCTTTACCGCATCTGGCACTGCGCCAACAACAAGCCAGGTGACTTTTCGTGAGCCAGCAACGACAAGCGATTTATGCGTGGCTGTTAAATCATCAAGGGTTGCACCCTGCGCATCTGTGGCAATTACGAACTGGCTCATGCTGAAAGTCGCTTCACAAGTTTCCGCAACGGCCGTGGCATATTTCTAAACATAAATCGAAAAGGCCGCAACCATTTTTTATGCACCCAATTTGTCACATGTATTTGTGATGTATTTGGCGGAAACTGATATTCGCGAACCGAGCCGTATTTAGCTATCTGGCGTTGTTGTTCGCGAGTCTCGGCACGTTTTGCAAATTCGCTATCGCGCAGTGCGAGTTGAGCAATTTTTTGTTCAACGACAACAGGGTCGAAATTAGGCGACACCATGACTACTTAAGGATACCGAAACTCGGACTCGCGCTGGCTAGACCGGTGCTGGCTAGATCATCATATTTATTGCGCCAACGGTGCGTTCACCCAGTTCTATGTCGCCTGTAACTTTCCATTTTGAGCGAACTTCTTGCGCCGTAGCCCTGCCTGTTGCAAGTTCAACAAAAGTATTGCTATCAAAAGATAATTCCATTACAGGTGCATTCGTCAATGACTCGACAACCGTGGCGCGACCATTAATTACCGTGATCGAAATGTCCCGAACAATTGGGCCAGTTATGTGAATAACAACCGATGACCCTTCTGGCGTGGCGGCTCTTTTGCCAACAACGATCGGCAAGGTGCGACAAAGTCGGTTGACTGTCAATTCGGCGCTGGCTGAGTCTTGGCTTCCGGGGATATTTAGAGCCCGACGAATATCTTGTTCGTGTACCCAACAATCCATAACGCGAATGTGCATGAACTCAGCCATCGTATTTTTGCCCATTGGAGTCATCGTCTCTTTTGTAAAATATTCTTCAGGCGCTGATTCGAGTTGTGCACGCCGTGCAGCCATTGCTTGATCAAACTCCTTAAGTACGTCTTTGCCAGACATCGCTCTTCGTGAATCAACTTCGTGCTCATTCATTTCACCGATTGGATTCTTGACGTGCTCCAACGAAGTCGCGCGGTGAGTTGTCGAACCCTGACCAGTCATTGATTTTTCTGTACCGATGATGTGCGAAAGATTGTCTTTTACCGACCATCCAGGGCACTGTGTTTGCACCTCGAATTGTGCCTCGCTTAAAGATGCACATAAATCGTGAAGTGACCCAAGTGTGTCGAACAAATTCGCCAAAGTAATTTTGTAGTCGCTCATGGTGCTGGTGTCTGCACTGTTCGCCACTCTCGTGCCTTGAGATAAGGTGAGAAAACATTCGCGATATTTTCGAGATCGTCTTGCGTTTTTGGCGTCTTGATTTCGTATAGACCAGATATTTCGCTGTAACTTTTCATCAGTTCCCAAAGTTTGAGAGCATCGTCACCCATTGGTGGCGGCACTACCACTGGCCCAAATACGCCACGCCCATTTTCGAACACGATCAGCGGCACACCAAATGCAGAAAACTTTGCAACAGATTCTTCGTGATCAAATCTGACATCATCGTGGGTCGTTTGGTCGGCGAGCGCTTCATCCCAAGTGTTGCTTGGCGCAGAGATACTTTCAAGAAGTTCGCGTGCTGTGGCTTCTTCGTATGGTCGCAAACCGTTTTCGTGAAGTGCTCTGGCAGAAACTAAATACCAGTCATCACACAGATCCATATCTATTCGGCGCAACCAAGCAGCAATCCGAAGCGGGGTCCAGCCGTAGGCGAGTTCTCGCTCCCATGGATGTTTCTTTCCTTCTTCACGATTGATTTCTTCAAGGCTAAAAAATCGCCAGTTCACTTCGAGATCTATTGTTCGGCGAAGTTCACGAATCCAAATTGAAGTCTGATAGGCATACGGGCACATCACATCAAAGAAGAAGTCGATCTTGGCGGGTTTGCTTTGAGCATCAGCCATATTGCTAATCATACGTAGGTAGTGAAGATGCAAACGAAGTGACGGCTAGATTTGGGTTATGCAAAGACCATCTCGATTCGCCCACACTCGTTACCTAGGCGATAAGCGAACACAGTTTGTTTACGACGTTGATTCTCTTGAGGCCGCTGAATCCAGCGAAATTATAGAAGAAATTGTCAATAGCGAAGTAGGCATTTGCTTTGCCCCAGACACGCTTCCAGAGGCACGCAATCGCGGATACACACTTGCGGTTTCTGGCAAAACTCGTCGCCGTCTTAAACCACGCTGATAACTACTAATCGAGTGTCATCACTGTGAACGGATCATTTCTCTCTGGTGATATTTCAATTGCTCGATACCTCGCAAAACCTTCTGGCAAAACTGGTGTTCTTCCGGGCATGTTGCTGTGTCATGGATTTCCAATTGCACTAAATGATGCACGACATTCAGCAAGTACGTTTCCCGAATTAATTGATCGCGTTGCCAACGAACTCGGTTGGGCAGCGATGACGTTCACATTTCGTGGGTGTGGTTCAAGCGAGGGTGACTTCTCAATGCAAGGATGGATCGATGATCTTCGCGCTGCGATTGATCACCTAGTTGCAGAAGTTTCTCCAAGCGGAATCTGGTTGGTCGGCACAAATACCGGAGGCTCACTTGCATTATGCGCTGGCGCTGACGACCCAAGAGTAAATGGTTGTGCACTACTCGGGCCCCGCGCCGACTTTGATGACTGGGCTGCGCAGCCACGTCGATTCTTAGAACACGTTCGTGAAGTTGGTGCAATTCATAAACCAAAGTTTCCCGAATCGTACGACGAATGGTCGCGCGAGTTGCGCAGATTCAGACCAACCGATGCCGCGCGAAGATTTGCGCCACGACCGTTGTTGCTTTTGCATGGCGATGACGATGAAAGTGTGCCGACGGCCGACTCGCGATTACTCGCCGAAGCACACGGTTCAGCAGATCTACAAATCATTCCTGGTGCGGGACACCGTTTGCGTCACGATCCACGCGCGATCGCGGGCTTACTTGGTTGGCTAGATAGACAGCGTTCGAATGCTGCTATTTAGTTTTATCGGTATCCAGTTAGATGAGTACGGTGCCAATTAAATGCTGATTCAATAATGCTTTGCAAGTCGTGAGTTGCTCGCCAATCTAAAACGCTGTTTGCAAGTCTCGTATCGGCGTAAACACTCACAGGGTCGCCATCTCGTCGTGCACCAATCGTGTAAGGCACTGCACGTTGGGCAACTTTAGTAGCCATCTCGAGTAACTGTTTCACCGAAGTTCCTTCGCCAGTACCAACATTGCAAATCATTGTTTTGCCGCCATGTTCTAAGTAGTCAAGTGCTTTGATGTGGGCGAGTGCTAGATCTTCAACGTGAATGTAATCGCGAATACACGTGCCATCGCGAGTTGGATAGTCATCACCAAATACTTCGAAGTGAAATGCTTGATCAAGAAGCGCGCGCATCACTCGTGGAACAAGGTTTTGTGACGCCAACCAGTCTTCGCCGATTTTGTTGTCACTACTTGCACCAGCAGCGTTGAAATAGCGCAAACTCACTGACTTGATTGCACTGCGCTCGGGTGAACTGAGGATATTCTCGACCGCAAGTTTCGTTTCGGCGTAGACACTTTCTGGCATCGTTGGCTCATTCTCAGTAACCGGAACCGATTTCGGGGTGCCATACACGGCTGCAGACGACGAAAAAACAAATCGGTCAACGCCATGTTCAATCAGGGTGTCAAGCAGAGCAACCGTTCCATCGACGTTGTTTTGCCAATACATCTTTGGCTGTGTCATCGATTCGCCAACTGCTTTGTAGGCAGCAAAGTGCACGACCTCGGTGATTTTATATTTGTGACAAATTTCTGCAACCAGATTCTTGTCGGCAATATCACCAACAACGAGGTCGGCATCGATCACTGCTTCTTTGTTGCCACGCTCAAGAGTGTCGAGAACAACTACATCTCGAGATGTCTGGCGAAGTGCACGAACCGTATGCGCACCGATATATCCAGCGCCACCAGTAACGAGTGTCGTCATTTTTTGCGCTTCACTTTAGGTCGATCTTGTTTATCGTGGTCAAGCGCACGTTGCATTTGTTTGAAGCCACGAACTTTTAACAATGTTGCCGGTGAGTAAATGTCAGCAACCGAGCGTGGTTGTGTGTCAGAAAAAACACCAGCAAATTTTCGCCAATTTCGCGGACGAACGCCAAAACGTTTGCCAAGTAGTGCAATAAAAATTTGTGCTTTCTCTTCACCAAACCCTGGCAGTTTGCGAAGTCGCTTCATCAACTCTTCGGCGTCGGTTACGCCATTCCAGACGTTTACTGCTTTGCCTCCGTGATCTTGAGTGAGTGCGACACAAAGTTGGTGAACGCGTGTGCCCATTGATCTTGGAAACCGATGAATCGCTGGTTTCTCTGAGCAGAGCGCAACAAATTTGTCAAGATCCATAGCAGCAATACGTTTGGCGTTCAAATGTCCGAGTCTTTTGCGCAGCGTGTATGGCCCAGTAAACGCCCACTCCATTGGCACTTGTTGATCAAGCAGCATGCCAATCATCAGTGCAGTTCCGTCGCGATTCAACAATGCATCTGCACCCTCGATGCCAGTGATAAATAATGTTCGTGTCATTGGTGAAGCGAAAATGCCATTTCAGGGTCAAGTCCGTGGCGTTCAATTGCTTGAGTGACCACTTCGGTCTTGATCACACCAGCCAGCGCCAAGTTATGTAATACGGCGACAACAATATGTGGCGCATCAATTTCGAAGTGGCGACGCAATGCAGCGCGCGTATCACTGCGACCCATTCCGTCTGTGCCGAGTGGAGTAAACGATCGACTCGGAATAAATCTCGCAACTTGTTCTGGCACCATGCGCATAAAGTCGCTTACGGCAACTATCGGGCCTTGTCCATTATCTAGCAGTTTTGTCACCAGCGGTTTGCGTGCTGGTTGTGATGGATGTAATCGGTTCCAACGTTCAACTTCGATTGCTTCTTCGCGAAGTGTTTTATACGAAGTAGCCGACCATAATTCGCACCCAACTTCGTATCGTTCAAGAAGTTCGCTTGCCGCTGCACTGGCGGCTATATGTGCAGAACCAGAGAACAGAATTGTTGCTTTGTGTTTGGCTTCTGTCGCAGGCTTCCATAAATAGAGACCTTGCATTATCTCGCTTGTAATTGTCGGCGAATTCGAGATCGGTGGCATCTGATAGTTCTCGTTATAAAGCGTCAGATAAAAGAAAACGTCACTTTGTGTCGGCCCGTACATTTCTTTAATTCCCTCGCGAACAATTGTCGCAACTTCGTATGCAAATGATGGATCATAAGCACGACATGCCGGAACTGTGCTCGCCAATAACAAAGAGTGTCCGTCTTGATGTTGCAAGCCCTCGCCATGCAATGTCGTTCGGCCTGCAGTTGCTCCAAGCAAGAAACCACGTGTGCGGGCATCAGCGGCTTGCCAAATCAAATCACCAACACGCTGGAATCCAAACATTGAATAGAACGTGTAGAACGGAACCATCGGCACTCCACGAGTTGCATAACTCGTGCCAGCAGCGATAAAACTTGCAAGACTTCCAGCTTCGGTGATTCCTTCTTCAAGAATTTGTCCATCGGTGGCTTCTGCATAATTGAGCAACATGTCGTGATCGACTGGCTCATATTTTTGACCCTGTGATGCATAAATTTTTAGTTCACGAAACAGTGAGTCCATTCCAAAAGTACGCGCCTCGTCTGGGATAATTGGCACGACCCTTTCACCGAAATCTTTGTCTCGAGCAAGATTTCGAAGCAACCGTGTAAAGCCCATCGTTGTGCTCACACTCTGTGTAGAGCTGCCATCTTCGAATTCTTTAAACACATCATCACTAGGTAAAGTCAAAACTTTTCGTGCCACAGTCGTGCGACGCGGCATCACGCCACCGAGCGCACGGCGTCTTTCCATCATGTATTGGTATTCAATGCTGTCTTCAGGTGGACGATAATAAGGCGGTTCGTCAGCAGCAAGGGCTGCGTCCGAAATCTCTTCGTTTAAGTGCAGACGATTTCGAAGAGTCATTAATTGTGCATCAGTCATTTTTTTAATTTGATGTGTTGCATTACGACCTTCGATCTCGTCGCCGAGTGTCCATCCCTTGACGGTTTTGCACAAAATTGCTGTCGGCCGACCAGAACCTGTGTTCTCGACGGCGGCGCGGTATGCAGCATAAAGTTTGCGATAGTCATGTCCGCCACGCGGCAATAGTTGCAATTCTTCATCTGTTAAGTGACTCACCATTTCACGCAATCGCGGGTCTGGCCCGAAGAAGTTTTCGCGAATGTAGTTTCCGTCTTCAATTGTGTAACGCTGAAACTCGCCGTCAACTGTCGTGTTCATTTTATTGAGTAACGCGCCAGAGATATCGCGGGCGAGTAGGTCATCCCACTTCGAACCCCAAATCACTTTGATCACATTCCATCCAGCACCTCTAAATGTTGCTTCGAGTTCTTGAATTATTTTTCCGTTGCCACGCACCGGACCATCAAGACGTTGCAAGTTGCAGTTGACGACAAACACAAGATTGTCGAGGTGCTCACGTGCGGCAAGAGAGATTGAACCAAGGGTTTCGGGCTCGTCACATTCGCCGTCGCCTAAAAATGCCCACACGCGGCTCGCTGATGTGTCGTCAATTTTACGATTCAAAAGATAACGATTGAATCTTGCTTGATAAAGCGCAGTCAATGGCCCAAGACCCATCGAAACAGTTGGGAACTCCCAAAACTCTGGCATCAATCTTGGGTGCGGATAACTCGAAAGTCCACGACCACCACGACCAATTTCGCGACGAAAAGAATTCAGATCATCTTCGTCTAATCGGCGCTCAAGAAATGCTCGGGCATAAACACCTGGGGCAGCATGTCCCTGAAAATAAACATGGTCGCCCGGTGACCCGCTGTCTTTGCCTTTGAAGAAGTGATTGAAACCAATTTCATAAAGACTCGCTGATGACGCGAATGTCGAAAGGTGGCCACCGATTCCGTCTGCGTTTGTATTTGCTCGAACTACCATCACGGCGGCATTCCAACGAATGTATGCACGAATTCGGCGCTCTAAATGTTCGTCACCCGGAAACCACGGTTCTTGTTCAGACGGAATGCTATTTACATATGGCGTCGAAACAGTCGCCGGAAAACTAACTTGACTTGCACGAGCGCGCTCTAAGAGTCGCGACAATAAATAACGCGCACGAGTTTTGCCCTGCACCTCGACAACTGCATCAAGCGAGTCCAACCATTCTTCGGTTTCGCCTGGATCAGTGTCGGGCAGTTGATGCATGGATCCATCAAATAGCACGGCTCTATTCTCGCAGAATTTTTCGTGTCTGTGCACTTGGATGCCGTTATTCACTCTGCGTTTGCGTAAGTATTAACAGATGCCGATTGTTATTTATACAGATGGCGCCTGCTCTGGCAACCCAGGTCCGGGTGGTTGGGCATGGGCCGTCTCGCCCGATGGCGAACCAAACGGTGTTGGCGGTGAAACAAAGACGACTAATCAGCGGATGGAGTTGTCGGCGGTGATCAATGCATTGCACGCTTTTTCAGACTCTGCAGAACCATTAGAAATTGTTTCTGACAGCACTTATGTCGTGCATTGTTTTCGTGACAAATGGTGGATGGGTTGGCAACGCCGAGGCTGGAAAAATTCACAACGTCAACCTGTTGCAAATCGAGATCTCTGGGAGCCACTGATTGAACTAGTCAATACGCGTGGTGATGTCTCGTTCAGATGGGTCAAAGCCCACAATGGCGAACCGATGAACGAACTTGTAGACCAACTTGCTGTAGCCGCATCGCTTGGAGCAAAGTAAAAACTTACAAGTTGCTCGAAACAGCAAAAATTGCGTAGTGTGCCTAGTCATGGACATCAAAGACGTAAGCGCAGTAGTAACCGGTGGAGCATCAGGAATTGGAGCAGCAGTTTCACGAATGCTCGCATCTCGTGGAGCAAAAGTTGTGGTTGCCGATCTTCAAGAAGACAAAGGCAATGCACTCGCAAAAGAAATCGGCGGGGCATTTTGCAAAGTTGATGTCACAAATACGCAAGACATCATCAATGCCACCGAGATGGCAAAGTCAATGGGACCAGTTCGTATTCTTGTCAACTCCGCAGGCATCGGTTGGGCGCAACGCACAGTAGGCAAGGGCGGTTCATATGAGTCGGCTGCAGATCTTGATGCCTTCAAGCGAGTCATCGCGATCAACTTGGTCGGCACTTTCGATTGCATTCGCATTGTCGGCACCGCAATGAGCACAACCGAACCTCTCGAACACGGCGAGCGCGGCGCAATCGTCAACATCGCTTCTGTCGCTGCTTACGACGGACAAATCGGTCAGGCTTCGTACTCGGCATCAAAGGGCGGAGTCGTTGGAATGACTTTGCCAATCGCTCGCGATCTTTCAGCAATCGGTGTTCGCGTCAACACAGTTGCGCCAGGGTTGATTGACACACCTATATATGGACAGGGAGAAGCAAGCCAAAACTTTAAAGCGACTCTCGAAAAAGGCGTGCTTTTCCCTCATCGTCTTGGTGCGCCAGACGAACTTGCTTCAATGGTCGTTGAGTGCATAACGAATAGTTACATGAATGCCGAGTCAATCAGAGTTGACGGCGGCATTCGCATGCAACCGAAGTGATGATCGAGTAAAACTCGTGGCAGGAATCCACGTTCTACATAGTCATCCGTTCACTTCGTTTGATGAAACCCCGCCATCTGACGCAAAGTCGTTTATTGCAATGCCGATACCTTTTGAAATATTGCCGCAACTTGTTGGAGATAAATTTCGTCATCGCTTAGGTACATGGCCACTTGATGTTGCGAACTGGTTGCCATCAGACGCTGAAAGCGCTTTGACAATCCAGATGAAACAGAAACTTTTAGCGCACCGTCGCGACGAAGTAGTCAGTTTGTTTTCTGGCGGTGACGATGCGGCTCAAGAAGCGGGTGAACTTGTCAGCCAGTGGGCGGGTGCCAAGTCAACCAGCACCGGTATCGATGCATTAGTTGATGCAGCGTTGCTCGTCGCAGATGATTTGGCAGTTCTCAAACCAGTTATGTCTAGTGATGGTCAAGAACGACTGTTGTTTGTCGCTGGTGTTGTTTGTGGACCGAGTCGGTGGCGTCTTGCCGACAAAATGGGAAACGACATGATCGAAGTTCACGCACCAGTCGCCAAGTATGCCGAACATGTTGGTGCTGGGGTCGATACATCTCTGCAACGACTCTCGGTAGATCGACCCGTATGGAGATCAAATTGGATAATTCAAGATCATCCGGCATTGTTTCAACCCGTGATTCCACCACTACCGTTGCTCAAGCGCCCACAAGATTTATGGATTCGTATGGAGCGACAAACTTTGCGACGGCTTCCAGTCACCGGCGGTGTGCTGTTTACAATTCGCGGATTTCAACAGCCATTAGTTGATTATCTTCAACGCTCTAAAGAAATTGCCCAAACGATGCGCACGCTCTTAGAGCGACTTCCAGATGATGTTGCGCAATACAAATCGGTTTTCACTTACCGACCCGAGATTCTTTCGTGGATGAACCAGTTCTGCTGACTAAATAGTTACGTCGTATAGTCGGCGTTGATTCGAACATAGCCGTCAGTTAGATCGCAACCCCAGACAGTGCATTCGGCGGCGCCAGTATTTAGCGTGACATGAATGCGCACAGTGTCGCCGCGCATATATTTGCTCAGTTCAGCAAGTCCAGAAGCATCAACAAAACTCGGGTAGACCTCTTGGATGCCAAAGCGAATAACAACTTGATTCTCGTCAATGTCGTGTTCACTGCTGCATTTGCCAATCGCCATTGCCACTCGACCCCAATTTGGGTCGGCACCGTGCACGGCTGTTTTCACCAACGGCGAATTAACTATTGATTTAGCCACAAGTTTTGCTTGACGTTCGTCGCGTGAACCGTCTACACACACCTCAATTAATTTCTCGGCACCTTCACCGTCGCGTGCGACTTGTTGAGTCAGCGAAAGCGCAACTTGATAAAGCGCAGCCTCAAACTTCGCGAGATCAACTGCACCCGCAACACCGCTAGCCAAAATAATCGCCGTATCACTCGTTGAAGTATCTGTATCAACAGAAACACAGTTAAATGTTTTGTCAATCACGCGACGAAAAATTTTATCAAGATCAGTTTTTTCGAGTTGTGCATCGGTGAACAGCAGCGTGATCAGGGTTGCCATATTTGGCTCGATCATGCCAACACCTTTTGCAACGCCGACCACTCGCGCTGATGAGCCGGCAACTACAGACTCGGCAACTTTATGCACCGTATCGGTGGTCATGATGCCGAGCGCAACATCGTCGGCCGAAGTATTGACAAAAGTTTTAGGAATCGCCGCCAAGCCTGCACGAACATTTTTCATCGGATACTGCCGACCGATGACGCCAGTTGACGCAATCAACACATGTTTCGTGTCGCAACCGATCGCCTTGGCGACGCCTGCTACAACTTCTCGGGCGTTGTTTAAGCCTTCTTCACCTGTTGCGACGTTTGAATTTTTTGAAATTACGACAACAGCATGTGCTTGGTTGTTCGCAATATTCTCGCGACTCAGCACAATGCTCGGTCCAGCGAAACGACTCTGTGTAAAAACACCAGCCGCCGCACAAATTTTGTCAGCCACCACAAGTGTGAAATCGTTGGTCGCGTCCTTTATTCCGATGTTGGCAACATATGCACCAAAACCTTGCGGAAGTTTCATCTAGTCAGTCTATTTTTTTTCGGCAAAGTATTCAGCCAAATTAACTAGCGTTTGTTTGATCGCTTTATTATTGCTTTTTACGGATCCCGCGAGTTCGAGCATCAGCGGTGATTTGCTGTTGCGATATGCGAACTGCTCTGTGACTGTTGTGCCGCCAGTAGTTGGTTCAAGAATGTATCGCCAAATGTGACCACCAAAATGTCGCCATGCAATCTGCTTATCTTCAACAAACTCAACGACCGTATTATTGATTTTGTAGGGGATTCCCCGTTTCATGCTCATGCCAAAAGTTGCATTCAGCGACAGTCTTTGCGGGGCCGTATCTTTGGGCGCTAAAACTGACCCAGAGCCGTCAATCACTGGGTGCATCGCAGCGTTTGCCAGCAGTTCAAAGATCTCATGTGGCGTTGCGGGCACAAAGTTGCTCGCTGAAATTAATTTATTTTTCTTATCAACCACACTTGAAATGTCTTTTTCCATGACTT
>JAEMRY010000090.1 GCA_016463105.1 Ilumatobacteraceae bacterium
AAAATTTAGTTATCTAGCCAAGGCACATAGTTAGGCATGAATGCCCATGAGGTGCGATGAATCGCTGATGGGCCATAACCCTGCAATGCAGCCCGATGTTTGGGGCATGGGTAACCCTTATTGGTGTCAAAGTGCCAATGCGGATAATCGCTCGATGATTCGCGCATCATTCGATCTCGAGTAACTTTTGCCAACACCGATGCTGCAGCAACCGAAACGCAGTTCACGTCTGCTTTAACTTCTAGCAAAACTTTGCGCGCATGTGGCGAAACGAAATCCCATCGGCCGTCAACAACTGCGACATCTACAACAGGGTCTGTGACCTTGCCCAAATCTAAACCCAGTGCCGCAAACCCGCGTGTGGTCGCCAATCGTTGCGCGGCAACCATGCCCAATTCGTCGCACTCACGAGCCGTTGCTAAACCTGTTGACCAGTTACGACACTTGGCTGCAACTTGATCAAACATTGCTTCACGCTTTGCTTCAACTAGTTGTTTCGAGTCGCGTACACCGCCAAGAACAAGCGCTGGCTCGTCAGAGAAAATTACATCATCACTCAACATCGCAATTCCAATCACGAGCGGCCCAGCCCAACTGCCCTTGCCAACTTCGTCAATTCCGATAATCGTGTTCGCGCCACTTTCGCGCAACGCACGTTCGCGCGAGGCATTTGGCCACGGCTTAGTTTTTCTCATTTTCTATTCTTCACATCAACGCAGTCGCACACTCGCGCTGACAGAAGTGAACTCGCCGACTTGCCACCACATTTTGTCTTGTAAAAGTTTTTCAGCAGCTTGCCGAGTAACTGCAGCGAGCAAGCCTCCGCTTGTTTGCGGATCCATACATAGCGCAACGCTCGCATCATCGACCAAATTAATTGAGCCTTCAACCAAGAAATGACCTTCAACATATGTTCGATTGCGTGGGTCGCCACCAGTTCTTACACCACGTTGCGCTGCCTCAAGCGCGCCAGGATAGGCACGCAATGCAGTCGAATCTAAAATCAACTGCACACCAGAACGTTGCGCCATTTCCCATCCGTGACCTGCAAGCCCATAACCAGTCACATCTGTTACTGCGTGCACATCGGTGCCAAGATTTTGTAATTGTTCAGATGCCCGACGATTCAACTCGCGCATTCCAGCGATCGCTACAAGTTTTTCTTCGTCGGTTCCACCTGCAAGTGCTAAACCCGTGCCGAGTGGTTTAGAAAGTAATGCAACATCACCCGCGCGAGCTCCGGCTTTGCGAAATATTTTTTTAGGATCTACAACACCTTGCACTGCGAGTCCGAAAACTGGCTCAGGGTTGCGAATCGTGTGACCACCAGCAACTGATCCACCTGCGAGTGCCACAACTCGAGCAGCAGCAGCAAAAATTGTTGAGATCGCCTCACGCGGAAAATGCTCAGGAAACGCAGCGATGTTTACTGCCATCACAACTCGCCCGCCCATCGCAAAAACATCACTGCAAGCATTGGCCGCCGAGATTGCACCAAAATCATCCGGGTCGTCAACTAATGGCGGAAAAAAATCTGTCGTACTGACAAGAGCCACATCATCGCTGACTTGATAGACCGCAGCATCATCAAATGGTGCGAGTCCAACTAATAGTGCCGGATCAATTGTCGACTGTGCACCGCTGGCAAGTTCGCTTACGAGATCTGTGAGCAATGATGCGCCCCATTTTGCTGCACATCCTCCACATGATGTCCACTGCGTTAATTTGAGCGGTGAAGATTTGGGTGCGTTCATAACTTCAGCCTATTTCGCGCCAAGATTTGCGAACCCACTGAGCAAAGTTTCACCGCGTGCGTCTGTAGTCGAGAATGAACTGTCAACTGCGCTTGCCACAACCCGCACACCAGCCGGCCCATCTAGATCCCACAATAATGCGGGTCGATCACCATGCCAGCGCACTGCAAACGAAATCGTGTGCTCTGGTGTTGCCAGCAGTTTGTGACACTCAAAGTTCACTCCAAGCCAAGATTGATCAATACCGCGCGGACAAAGATCAACTGAGCCGTCGCGACGGTACGCCACTAGTTGCGATTCGATCCACGCCGCACAACGCGAACTTGATTTAATAAAGGCCGTCATTTCACGTGATCTGTTTGTCTCTGTGAGCCTCGACCAAATGCGCGCAAGATCGTCGCGCCCGCGGCGCTCACCTGCGCGATGCAGCAACATACTCGCAGACAAGATCGCACGGTCTTCATCCCATTGGACAATTTTATTTTCAACACAACGCTTAATAATTTTCTCTGTGGCAACTGCAATATCGCTTGACAATTGCATCGCCTTGTCACCCATTCGCACCCGCTCGGCAATATCCAAAACAAATTCAACATCATCGGTTTGAGAATTAAATATTTGCGGCTCGCTGAGTAATATCTGGCAGCGGTTTTGTGTCAGCAATGTCGCCCACGAAACTTCGGGGACATCAACACGACTAGATATTTGCAAAGCGCCGAGCCATCCGCGCTCGACTTGCTCAAAGCTAGGTAGTGCCTCAAGTTCGTTCGTTGAAAACTGACTACGCGTCTGCCCATTTGCGCTCATGCGAATCGCTACACGCATCGTGGCATGATGCCCAACCGGAAACACCACGCTGCCACTTGGCAGGTCAATGCCTTGCACACCAGTTGGGCTCGGTGCACGCATCGACGAAATATCAGAGCGGTCAAATGCAACCGCGAACGGCAACGAAGAGTCGTTATAAATTTCAACAACAATTGCGCCACCAGAATTTGCAACACCATAAACACGTTGCACTGCGTCGCCACCTGGCACCTTGACTCGTGTTTCAACAATTGGCACACCAGAAATTTGGCGTTGTCGAACTGTCGTTTCACGCGCTGGCTCATACCAACGATCATCTGCTGCAATAAACCATCGCAAACGAACCTCGTCGTCAACTAATACATCTCCCCAAGGGGTGACTTCGCCTCGCCAAGCAGCACCGCGCACACCAACTGCGAGCATTAATCCAACTCTGCTTTGCTAACTCGCGACATCAGTCGCACGAGCGAATCTCTGGCGCTGATGGTTCCTTCGCAAACGGCTGCAACTTGTTCGGTGATCGGCATATCAACTTTGCAACGCTGCGCTAATTGCAATACAGACAGCGAAGACTTAACACCTTCGGCGACCATCTTCATTGATGCCGTGATCGATTCAATAGATTCACCCTTGCCGAGCCGCACTCCGACTGCAGTATTACGGCTCTGCGCTGACGCACAGGTTGCCACAACATCGCCAATGCCTGCCAAACCAGTAAATGTGTTTGGGTTAGCACCAAGAGCAATACCAAGTCGAGACATCTCGGCTAGCCCGCGCGTTATTAACGTCGCTTTTGAGTTGTCACCAAAGCCCATTCCTTCAACAATGCCAGCAGCAATCGCAATCACATTTTTTACGACACCACCAATTTCACAACCAACAACATCTGGATTTGTATATACACGCAATGTTGGTCGAGTGAGAAGAACTTGAATTTGCTTTGCAATTTCGTCGTCGCTACATCCAACGACTGTGGCTGCAGGTTGCCCAGCCAAAATTTCATGTGCCAAGTTCGGGCCTGTCAATACCGCAACACAGTGACGTGGCAAAACATCGGCGACAACTTCAGACATTCGCTTCAATGTGTCTCGCTCAAGACCTTTGGTCAAACTCACGATCGGCACTTCGGGCGAAACATATTTTGCAACTTCAACAAGCACGTCACGAAATCCATTTGACGGCACAGCCATCATCACGATTGATGCATCACGCACAACATCCTGCAAGTTCGACGAGCACAACAAACTTTCGGTAAGCGCCACTCCTCGTAAATAGTCAATATTTTCGTGCTCTGTTGTGATTTGTTGTGCGAGTGCGGTCCGCCTGGCCCACAACATCGTCGACTGATTTTGCGCCACGGTGCTAGCAACGGTCGTACCCCAAGATCCGGCGCCGACGACTGCAATATGTGATTTCACGACCCTCAGCGTATGCGGGCACTAACTATTAGTTTCTTTTACTTCGCGCCCTGCAACCGTAGGCTTCGCTGGTGCCTTCAGAGACGTCAGCGCTGACCGCAGCGGCGCTTGCAATCGTTATCCCAATCAAGGCGTTTCACCATGCCAAAGAACGTCTCTCAGATCTTCTGACCCCTGCCGAGCGAATGGTGCTCGCCAAAATGTGTGCAGAACGAGTTCTTCGTGCCGCATCTGAGCACAAAGTTTTTGTCGTCTGTGATGATCAAGATGTTGCTCATTGGGCACGCGACCTTGAGGCAAAAATTGTTTGGCAACCAGAAGTCGGACTTAATGCGGCAGTTCGCGCTGGCGTAGATGCTGCTCGTGTCAATAAATTTGATTTAGCGATAGTTGCCCATAGTGACTTGCCACTCGCGAGTAACTTTTCGCATCTATTTAATGACTGTGATCTGCAAACATTAAAAAGTTCAGTGACTCTTGTGCCTGATCGGCATGAAGATGGCACAAATGTGATGATTCTGCCGACTGCTAGTGACTTCGAATTCGCCTACGGAAAAAACAGTTTTCTTGTTCACCAAGACATGGCTAAAAAATGTGG
>JAEMRY010000091.1 GCA_016463105.1 Ilumatobacteraceae bacterium
CCGCGTCTGATGTGGCTTGGAGAATCGCGTCGGCGATTAACACGGCGGGCTCGCGCGCCTCGGCCAAATTTGTTGCACGATTGACGATCTGGGCTTGCCCAACTAGAACTGGTGTACGCGGGTCAATCGACATCACTCAACACCTTAGTTATATACACTTTCAGGCGTGAAGCGCATTGCGATTGGGTCTGATCATGCTGGTTTCGATTTGAAACAACACTTGGTTGGATACCTAACAAATAAGGGACTATCAGTTAGTGATCACGGAACGAACTCAACGCAGAGTGTTGACTACCCAGCGATCTGTGCAGATGTCGCTCGCGCGGTGCGAGACGGGAAAGCCGATATGGGCATTGTGCTTGGCGGCAGCGGTCAGGGTGAACAAATAGCCGCCAACAAAATAAACGGTGTGCGTGCTGCTCTGTGTAACGATCTTTACTTGGCTGAAATGGCGCGATCGCACAACAACGCAAATGTTTTGTCGATGGGTGGGCGAGTGGTGACGTTCGAACTTGCCGAACAAATTGTTGACAAATTTATAAGCACCGAATTTGAAGGTGGCAGACACGAACGGCGAGTTGCGCAACTTCACGAAATCGAACTTGTCGAAAACAAAATATTTCAAAACGAAAGAAGCAAATAATGCCTTGGCCATCTGAAACGAACCGTGACACAACAACTTTTGATCTTTTAGAAGCAGAGCGTGTTAGACAAACAACTGGCTTGCAACTAATCGCCAGCGAGAACTTTGCATCACCAGATGTGATGGCTGCAACTGGTTCGGTGCTAACAAATAAATACAGTGAGGGTTATCCAAGCAAACGTTATTACGGCGGTAATTCGGTCGTTGACGATGTAGAGGCACTCGCGATTGAGCGAGTTAAAAAACTTTTTGGTGCAGATCATGCCAATGTTCAACCACACTCTGGCGCGAGTGCAAATATGGCCGTCTATCTCGGACTTCTAAAACCAGGCGACACAGTTTTGGGGTTGAGCCTTGATCACGGCGGCCACTTGACGCATGGTTCACCAGTCAATGCAAGTGGAATTCTGTACAAGTTTCATTCGTTTAAAGTTGGCGCAACTGATGAACGATTAAATTTTGATGAGATTCGCGAACTTGCGATTGAACACAAGCCGAAACTAATTGTCGCTGGCACAACTTCGTATCCGCGTCGTCTCGAACCGGAGCCATTTAAAAAAATTGCCGACGAAGTTGGCGCTTACATGATGTTTGATATCGCTCACATTGCAGGTCTGGTGGCTGGTGGCGCACATCCAAACCCAGTGCCGTTTGCTGATGTTGTTACATTCACGACGCATAAAACTCTGCGCGGCCCTCGTGGCGGATGCATTTTGTGTCGCGCCGAACTTGCACCAGTCATAGACAAAGCAGTGTTTCCTGGCAGTCAAGGTGGGCCATTAGAACATGCGATTGCGGCAAAGGCTGTTGCATTTCATGAAGCAATGCAACCAAGTTTCAGCGTTTACGCCCATCAAATTGTAAAAAACGCATCGGCGTTGGCGTCAGCACTTGCAAGCCATGGGTTCAGACTTGTTTCTGGTGGTACAGATACGCACATGATGGTTGTTGATTTGCAACCGTTTGACGCTGAACTAACTGGCAAAGAAGCGCAACTTGTTTTAGATTCAGCCGGAATCACATTAAACAAAAATGCGATTCCAAATGATCCACGAAGTCCGTTTGTGACTTCCGGGGTTCGTATCGGCACACCGTCAGTCACAACTCAAGGAATGCGCGAAGCCGAGATGCCGTTGATCGCCGAATATATTGCAACAACATTGCGAAATCGCAACGACTTGGCGAAAATTGCGGAAGTTCGCTCTAAAGTTTCACAACTCTGTGCGAAATTTCCGGTTTATGCGAATATCTAGAAGCAGAACTCAAATATTTGAATGAGTGATCTTTCTGGCTACCTGATAGTTGGTGGCGTCGCTGCAGTTGTAACAGCAATCATGACGCCGATAGTTGGAATGTTTGCACGCCAAGTTGGTTGGATGGCAACGCCAGACGAACGCCGTAATCATCTCGAACCAACGCCAGATGTTGGTGGTATCGCATTCTTCTTAGCGCTTGTTGCAGCAATCGCAGTTGCTTGGCAGATGGACAGATTTGACCCACTATTTCGTAACAACTCCGAACTTGTCGGCGTAATTATTGCCGGTCTAATTGTCTTCGTGCTTGGCTTTGTCGACGACATTCACGAAGTTTCTGCGCCGATGAAAGTAACCGGAGTCGTCGTCGCGGCGGTTGCACTTGTTTGGTTCGGTGTGACAATGATTTATTTTCGTGCACCGTTTATTGATGTGTTTGTTTTGTCAAGTGACTGGATTCCATTGTTTACGGTTTTGTGGCTACTCGGAATGACGCAAGCAATTAATCTGATTGATGGACTTGATGGACTTGCTGCTGGAATCGTTGCGATCGCTGCCGCTGCGTTTTTTGTCTACAGCCGCCATCTCGGAATAAATGGTTTGCTTAGCGAGCCAAACATCGGTCCGTTAGTTGCGATCATCACCGTCGGAATCTGTCTGGGCTTTCTACCGTACAATTTCAATCCAGCAAAAATTTTTATGGGAGACAGCGGTGCATTGCTTCTTGGATTGTTGGTCGCCGTGTCAACAAGCGTCGTGGGTGGTCGAGCCAACCCTGAGTCGCAGTCAGCAAGCGGTCAGACTTATTTCTTTTTAGCACCACTGTTAATCCCGTTGCTTGTGCTCGGCGTGCCAATCATCGATGTCATTTTTGCGATCATCCGTCGAACTCGAAGTGGTGTTGGTTTTGCCACTGCTGACACGGGGCACTTGCATCACCGGTTGATCAAATTAGGCCACGGTCCTCGCCGAGCCGTGATCATCCTTTGGGCGTGGACAGCCTTGCTGTCGGCTTTTGTGCTTTATCCTGCGCTTTCAGACGGACGTACCAGCCTCTGGCCGTTCTTATTTTTGGCGGTGGCACTCACTGGTTTCACACTGTTTCACGATCGAGTTTGGTCAAAGGGCATGTTCAACAAACAAGCAACATCGCAAGATCAGACAAATTAACAAATCGCGACAGAACAAACTCACTTTTGCACAAGGTCATTAAGTCGGTCGGTTTGCGTTTATATCCTTATTTCGTATAGTTTGTACCTTCATTCACAAGCGTTAGGCGTCGCCGTCTAGCGCACACAATTTTGAGGCCCTTCGTTGAAATTATTGCCCACTCGTAAGCAGGTCGTGCGCGGTGCATCATCGTCAGACGACTCGCTAGGTCGTGGCGCTGAAATTTCTGTGAGTGTCGGCATTTTTCTCGTAATTGGTTTGCTGGTGGATAATTGGCTTGGCACTCGACCAATTTTTACGATCGTGTTAAGCCTGTTTTCTCTTTTGGGAAGCTTTGTTCGAATGTGGTACGTCTATGACGGCAACATGCAGGTGCAAGAAGTCAAGCGCCAGCGAGCAGCAACCAGCCACATTGTCAAGCAAGATGCAGCATCATGACGGCGCTTGACTCAAACGCCAAGATTTCGATTTTGTCAATGCGTGACGACGGGCCGGCTCCAGAAGCCGCATTGGCGCGAGACATCATTAAGCGCGGACTATTCGTTGCGCCGATTCTGATTGGACTTTGTGCAATTGTTTGGGGTGCCAACGGTGCTTATTCGTGTGCGTATGCATTTGCAATTGTGTTCTGCAATTTTGGCTTGGCTGCAGCTCTGGTTTCGTACACGGCCCGTATTTCATATGCATTTATGATGGCATCGATGTTATTTGGCTATTTATTGCGCCTCGCCCTTGTCGCCGTCGCGGTGTTCGTCGTGCGTAACAGCTCGTGGGTCGAACTTTTGCCCCTGGGATTGACAATAATTTTTGCTCATCTTGGTCTTTTATTTTGGGAATTGCGCTATGTTTCTTTGTCACTTGCGTTTCCCGGACTCAAGCCAAAACCTTCTAAATCAACACCGTCTAAACAAACACAGCAAACCGAAAGTTAATCTAAATGATCATCAACAGCCTTCTCTCGTTTGAATTTCCGCCGATCAACGAACTGCTTCGTTGGAAAGATGTTGTTCCTGGTTTAAACAAAGTAGGAATGATCGCCGTCGCTGCAGCGCTAATCGGAACGCTTTTATTTCTTGCAGCAGCGCGCAAAGATCCAAAGGTTGCACCAACAGGTTCACGCAATCTTGCCGAAGTCACTGTTGAGTTCATTGAGAACAACATCATCATGCAGACAATGGGACGCGACGGTCTTGGATGGACACCATTTTTGTTGACATTGTTTTTGTTCGTTTACTTATGCAACATGCCAGGAATAATTCCGTTTATTCAGATGCCAGCGACTGCACGAATGGCGATACCGATGTTTTTGGCGGTGCTCGTGTGGGTTGTGTTCAATGTGCAGGGCATCAAGCATCAAGGTTTTTTCGGATATTTCAAGAGCGTGCTGTTTCCTCCAGGAGTACCAAAAGCGCTTTACCTTCTTGTAACGCCGATTGAGTTTATTTCGACATTGATTGTTCGGCCGTTCTCACT